>JARGGA010000543.1 GCA_029210805.1 Candidatus Thorarchaeota archaeon | reverse complement strand
ACAATCTCTGACTCGAGCCATGAACTCAGTTCGTTTACATTGGCAACTGGTGGACAAATCGCGATGTACTGAAGATCATTTGAATACCCCTTGAGCGCAACAAGAGTCGTTTCAAGTCTGGCTCCAATTTCTGGTTGACCAATATAGTCCAATCTATCAATAAGAACACATTGTAAATTATCAAGAATCTCCGGCCTAGTTTTCAAAGCAATGCTCATTGTCCGATATGTTGAAACTATCACCCGTCCAATCTCAATATAAGGGTCAGTGGCTGTCCTTCTCCGAGTAAGCGCCGTGGCTTCTATTCCAAGACGAGTGCATCTTGGATGAATGGTTTGATACACCGCTTCTGCATGATGAGGATTTGGGCAAAGGATAATTGCTTTAGCACGAAAATCCGAAGTTACTCTGTTTAGTATCGCGATTTCTGCGATATTATAGGCCTCATCATAGTCTCGTGTTAACAGGAGCTGACTAACACCTCTTGTGATACCTCTTTCAACAGCATCTGCTTGGAACTTTGTTAGAATAGATACTCCCTCTCTGCGTAGTATCTCTAGCAGACGTGGGGATGCATGCACCAATTCAAGTTCCCTTAAGTTGCTCATCCACGCTTACGCTCCCAATCAGAATGCGCAATTTACTCTTTTAATGTATTATATATCATACAAATGCCCGATTTTTCGAATAAATTCACTTTAAATAATGCAGTATTACCAAAAATCGGAACTCGGGTGAATTTATCTCGCACTCAAGGACTTGAAGGTTGCATGCCGCTGTTTCTTGCTCTTGATATATGATGCTCAATACTGACACTACGAGATTGATGTAATACTATCTATTATGCAGTGATTGAAGTGTTTTGCCGTATTTTCACATATCGGAAGGTCAATTAGTATTCGAAAACAGAAATCGGGTAGTTATCTCAGCATTACGCTAATGATATACAGGTACTAAAGCGATGGAAACGTTCCATTTCATGTACAACAGACCGAAACAGACATCCAGAACCTGTTTCACGAGGCTTGGAAGTAATGGCTTTCGTAGCAACAAAAGATAGTAGCTTCAGAATTTACCTTCGCGAGGGTTTCAAGATTAGGCCCGACGCGGTTTTCATATGTGGATTTCATGGCCTCGGAGTAATACAGGGGCATGGCACACATCCTTCTTGAGAAGCACTTCTCGTCGACTCACGAATCATCAGAGATCTGCCTGACGATGGGACTGTTCTCTCCACTCAAGACTGGGGGCGATGACTTGCCGACAAGATTTGACGTCTGCCTCTTTCGGGATGGGATTGAGCTTGTCGATGTCATGGACCTCCCTCTCAAGGTCGCTGAAGAGACCTTCAAGGCTCTCGATATCTTGGCGTGTACCTTGCTTGGATTGCCTGTCCAGTATCCAGATGAGGAGGATGATTTCGGACCTCATCTCCCAGATGAATCATCGTACGGTGATAGCATTTGGGCTGTGATGGGAAATGCTCAGATGAAGATCGGAGAGGCCATCCAAGCCGTGTCTTCAGCAGACGGATATTACTATAGAAATGAGAAGAGCTCACGCATCTTCGATAGCACACAGGATGAAGCAGTTCAAACACCTCTATTGGTGACCACCATCTACCAAGACAATCCATCAAACATCGCAAGTGGTGATGTACTATCCATGATGGAGAACCTTCTGTTCTTCGATTATAACTATCTGAGAATGTCCATTGACCACGATTATGTGATGGAATACGAATTGATGTGGAACGAGCAAGAGGTCAATCATGCGGTTATGAAACCTATCATGATCACAGTCGGTGTAGGAATGTTGGTACTCGGGGGCCTTCAGTGTGCTACAGGTGGAGGTTCCGTTACTGGAATACCTACTATGTTGTTCGGACTTGATATGGTAACGAGCAATACTATAGGGCACTCGGTCCTTGACGACGCTCTGAAATTCTTCCTTTTGGGTTCCATGGTTCTCAACAATAGAACCGGAACAAGGAAGGCAGGATATATTCTATCTAAGGGCTTCAGCTTCTTCCAGTTCACCAGCGACCACTTGGCAAACCTCCTACTTACACAAATGACTTTCATGCTTGTCGGAGGTGCGCTGACAGGCGGTGCTGGTCTGCGTGGTTTCTTACGAGGGGCGGCTACCGAGGAAGGTACCAGAGCTGGCTTCTTGCTTGGTATGACTGAGAACATGGCCGGTCGGACCGCAAGTTTCAGAGGTCTGTTGACATTTGCTGCATGGACAAGCGGCGTTTCAGA
>JARGGA010000542.1 GCA_029210805.1 Candidatus Thorarchaeota archaeon | reverse complement strand
AAGAGAACCAAGATTGAATGCCAGACCCATATTACTTCGAACAGGAGAATCACAGAGCCAATCAAGAGCTTGTAGAGACGACTTCTATTGAAGGTGCTCCAAGGTGCCCAAAGAGCAATTGCCAATGCTGCCACTAATCCAGTAGATGCGCTAAGAACTAGAGACTCAATTGTACGGTAGAATGCGTACCAAGAAAGACCGACTAAAGCAGTCACAATTCCCCTAAGAATCATACCATGAGCTTCTTGCTGACTGCCCTGAGTCGAGCTGTACACAAGTGCTGCAAGTAATGGAACCATCGACACATAGATTGAGAACATCAAATCAAGCTGAAGTACAACATAGAGATTTGTTATCGCCAGCAACGATAGAACAATGGCCATCACATCAGCCAAGCCAGTTCTCAACCGAGGTGAGGCTGTACGCCATAAGGACGCAGATGAAATGATGAGAAAAGTTACCAGGCAAATCTCAATCGTCAGCTCGAGAAGAACAAGAGGTGAAAGAAATAGCCAAACACTTGTCGTAACTAGGACAGCACGGAATATATCTAATGTTTCATGATAGTCAGAAAAGCGGTATTCTACATCTGGAGTCAATCGTACTAATTCGATACCAACAAACAGAGCAATCACAATATTCAGAGGCGAGAAGATAGCTAGAGCAGCAGATACGGTATAACCACTTGATATTGCAAAAGTCCACCATATTTGCCAAGAACGAGTTTCTGGTGCGATACTTAGTAGAAGAGTATCCAACGCAACAAACATGCTTAGTGCTAACCAAGCATTAGTTAGTGGAAGAACCATGTAATAGAAGAGCAAGCCCAGAAGAGAGGTTGTTGCAATTGGGAATACAATACGAATTCTATTCTGTTTGCTAATGAATGGTACTGACAGAAATGATAGACAGAAGGATGCAATCCCCAAAGTCATCAAGATATCCAAGGCTAGTAAGTCGAGGCATAGAGAGAGAAATGAGGTCATTGATATAACAATCGGAACTATTCTTCGGTTAATCATATCAATACCTGGAGCAAAAACAGCGGAAAGAATGCTAGTAAGCGAAACAGCAACCAAAACTGCCCTAAGCATTCCGCCAGGGAGGAATAAGAGGAAGGTCATGGCCCCAATAATAGCTGTGAAAGCAACCAACACCGCAGACAGAACCTTCCCGTAGTCTGCTCTGCGCATCGCAAGCAATGGCAACCAAAAGAGGAGGACAATGAAGGAGTACATCAGAACAGTGAGAATCTCTGAATAGAGAAATATTTGTAGAAAAGGAAGAATCCACTGTACTATCCAGAATCCAGCGAGTAAACTAAGGAATCCAAATACACCAACAATATACATGGCGAGAATCATCAATACGTATCTACCAGCGATAGCCAATCCTGAAGCTGTCACCTGCAAAGCAGTTACATATTGTCTGTGAAGGATAACTACAGGAAGCATCACTAATGCAATAGCAGCAAGCAGTATGTTTAGCGATATGAGGTACATTAGTAGTGTTCCAGAAGGTACACAGAGAATCAAGTAGAGATATCCGGATATCCGGGATAGATTGGTAGATGCTCTCAAAGGTAAAACACTAACACCAACTACAAACAGTGATGTTAGTGATGCGGATAGCAATGATACTTCGAAGAAGAACAAGAAGGTAAAAATCGATACTGCCGCAACAAGAGAGAACCAAGCTGCAATGGGTACTGCCGTTTGAATTCGATCAGGAAGCCATCGGCGTCCTGCGGAGAATATAGTCAATGAGGATGCAATAGCAATAGATACACGAATCCCAAGATGAAGGAAAGTTCCTATACTGAACACAAAACCCCCTAAAGTGACACCCAACCCAAGAAGGACTATTCGCAACAAGGGAGATTTGTGACGTTCTCGGAATAGAAGAGCTGGAGCTAGTGCCAAGAAAAAGAGAAGAGCCATTCCGAAGAATAGGTACATTGTATCGTAAACTCCAGAAACATAGAGGACATTGACTCCAATCTGGCTAATGGATATCAGTACAAAAGCTACGTAAAAAGTCAGTATGAATCGTGTAAGCTGAACACCAATCCACACGGCTCCACGGTATAAGAAATCCCCAATACGTATGAGACCCCTTCGTGCTGCAGATGCAAAACGACTGATCCCGCCAATTATCGCTCTCATTCCACGTGTGGCTAAGTCATAAATTCTTCTTCCAGCCAAGACGAGTAACCTCGCACTAGTGGAATAGAATGCCAGGTATTCTTTATGCAAGATTAAA
>JARGGA010000541.1 GCA_029210805.1 Candidatus Thorarchaeota archaeon | reverse complement strand
TGACTACTCAAAAGGTGCAACTATGGTGCTATTGCTTAGAGAACACGGCAAACATGCTGAAATTTCGGAGGTGTAACGATGGCAAGAATAATGATTGTTGACGATGATGTTTTCCTTCACAAAGTGCTTGAGCGGATTTTGGCGATCGGTGGGCATGAGATTGCTGGTCAAGCTTACAATGGAGCTGAGGCCATTGAGACTTTCAGCAAGATAAATCCTCGACCTGACCTCATTCTTATGGACCATCGCATGCCTGTGATGAATGGGTCAAGAGCCACCCGTGAACTCAAGAGGATAGATACGAAGGTCAAAATTGTATTTATCAGTGCAGACGAATCAGTACATGATGAGGCTATTGATTCAGGTGCGCTTGACTTCCTCACAAAACCAATACGCGCAAAGACACTCTTCGCTTGCCTAGACGAAATTCTATCAATCTAATTCCCGAGGTATGCCTTGCCTGAAAAGGAAGTGGTTGTGATTAGATGGCTTTTTTCCTGTATATACACGACTCCAAAGCAGGATTGGTAGTAGTATCTTGAATGAAGCTCCCTTCCCAGACTGAGCGTCCAGCAATTCGATTGCGCCTGCGAAGGAAGAAAAGACCTCCCCACACAAGTATAGGTCGTAACAACCGACTCACAGTTTACAGGAACTATGAGGACAGTATTCAATCTTGGGTTCAGAAATCGCGAAAGACTGTTCATTTTACCTTGTGGGGATGACCTGCTTTTGCTAGGTTGTGTCAACACCAGAAATGGTCTGTTGTTATACCACCATATGGTGTAGGTCCAAATCTCTCAGCACTTCAGGGAAGATTTTGAAGAGTGGTTTGATCTTCGAAAGGAGCCCCAAAGCCTTTGCTATTGAACCCTGCATCTTAACCTGTCCCTTGGCCATTGCTACGGTTGTGTTGAGCTTTCCTTGCCAGAACTTATTCGTTGTTTCCGATGTACTCCATACTGTAATTTCCGGTTCGGCAGTAGAATCAAAACTAAGCGTGCCTAGCTTTCCATCTGGTCCAGGATTCTTGAAATCAATTGTCACGTGAATCTCTGGCTGCTCTATATCAAAACGAACAACCATACCTGATTTTACCATTTTTTCGTAGACATCTTCGTTTGCCAGTGCACATGGCCAGAATGTTTCGAACACCTGTTTTAATTGTTCAGTACTCTCATAGAACGGCATTTTACCATCCTCCTATTGAGAGATTACACTTGCTAGATAGAAGTCTTTTGGGTCAGATTTTCTATACCTCTGTGGACAAGAAATTCGATGAGTTGGTTATATCTGGCGATTTCACATCAAAGATTCTAGGGTATGAACCATCCTATCTAGTTGCTATTCTCTTCTCTTGTTGATTTCATGAAACTTTATGCTTACAATGAGAAACATCATGCTTGTAATCAACAGTACGACTACACTTACAGCTGGTGCAATAGGGTATGATGATACCCCAAGACCCATTCGAATCAGGATCAATGTATGCGTAAGCGGTGAGACTAGTGAAACGACCTGAGCCAAGAAAGGTAGGCTCTCAATGGGGATGAATATGCCACTTATGAACAACAAAGGTATGCGTACAAAATTCATTGGCATCATGATGTTCCCAACATTTTCCGTTGGTACGCTAGCAAACATGATTCCCATTGCAGCAAATGCAAGACAAGATAGGAATATTCCGAGGGTGAAAAGGATGAGATCAACAATCTGCAGTGAGAAGAACAACCAACCCACTAGAAATGGTATGATTGACACAAGCAACCCAAATACTACTCCTGCTATTGACTTCCCAAGTATTACTGAGATCAAAGACATCGGGGCAGAAAGGTATCTGTCAAATGTCTTAGTTCTTCGTTCAAGTGGGATGACCACTGGACCCACTGTGGATGCCGCCCAAAAGACCGTTTGCGCAAAAAGTATTGGAAACATCTCCATAATACTCAGGTTGCGCCCCACTGTAAAGGTGAAGAAAAGCGCGAAGGGAAACATGACGCCAAACATCACTGTTGGTGGCGATAGGTAATATGTTCGGATATCCTTCCAACCGATTGCTGCCGCTCGAGATCCCTCCTTTCTAATTCTTGTAACGAGTTCTACATTTTCCGACATGTTCTATCTCCCCCTTTCATTTTGTTCCCCTTTGTTTGAAATCTGCCTCTATGAACAATCTCCTCTCCAGTAAGCTCGAGGTATACATCTTCAAGAGTAGGTCCAGATGTATTGATAGTTACCAGCTTCAGTTCACGCCTTTGCACAATACCACATAT
>JARGGA010000540.1 GCA_029210805.1 Candidatus Thorarchaeota archaeon | reverse complement strand
TGAAAAGAAGTTTGAAGTCATTTCTTTGTATCGTTGATGGGCTATAGTGTTTGATAAATTCCAATAACTGCTCAGATGTTGTGATTTCCACGTCACATATAGATGGGAAATCCTTCGTAAATTCATATTCAACTCTTTTTCCATGATTAGATATTGATTCTTCAGGAGATTCTTTAGCTTTAATTTCGGCATGGTATTCTTCAACAATCTTATTTCTTTCATCAGAACTCAGAATCCTAGCTCGGAATGTCTCAAACGGATCGGAACTCTCATTCAATATCTCTTCTGAAGACTCACTTGATGATGAGTGTGGAAATTTACATTCCTCACTGGATGTTCTTAGAATTTCATCTACTTCCTTATCAGATACCAATCTGTGACCTCTCAGAATCGCTTCTCGCTCCTTAAGCGTCATTCTTCGGATAGTATACTCATTGATATCTTCCGCTTCATCATACTCTCCAAACTCTTTCAAATGACTAGTCCTCCCCAAACAGAAAACAAGTATCTATCTCGATTCGCGGCCATATTCAATCCATTAACTCTGCGATTCTCTCGATTCTGTGTACAATATTCGTAGCCAATGACAAGCATAATCCTTATTCCATCCCGTATTGTTTAAGCTCCTACTTTTCTGGTCGCATAGAATAGTGATAAACTTGGGTCAACGGAGTAGTAGGACAAAAGAACTGCTACATTCATGATATTGATGCTATGGCGTCTTCTTTCATTCAAATAGAGATGTAACACTCATAATAGCATCATTCGAAGCAACAAAACCTTTCTTTTCTATATTATCTCGAAAATTGGTGCAGTGAGTCGAATCAAATGTTCAACTTTGATTGAAGGAATGATTGCTTCAAATCCATCCTATATACTTAGAATGTACTCCGAACGATACCAACGTTTCAGATGTCAATAGGGACAGGTTTTTATGCTCACTACTGGTGGCCCACTCGGTTATCATTATGGTCGGAACACAACGCTGCTCTTTCTGTGGAAAGGATATTGAGCCAGGAACTGGCTTAGCATTCGTGCAGACTAAAGATGGCGCGGTCATGTGGTTTTGCTCTAACAAATGTAAGGTCGCTAGAGTAAAACGCAAGTACAAGCCTCGTGATACCAAATGGACAGCTGGCTACGAGAAAGGCGGTAAGGCCGGCCGGTAATATCCACTAAAAAAAGAGTAAGAGGTGGCCTTCGTGCCACCTTGATTCTCAATTTATTATGCTTTTTCGACTTCTTCTATAACAAAGTCAAAGATTACTTTTGCAAGAGTGGCAATTTCTTTAGTACTGATGCCTTCTGCATCTTTACCGAGAAGGTCTGTCAGATTCTGAAGGGCTGAATCAGAAGTGTCCCGGTTCTCAATAGACAGTCGTACTAGATCGCGAATGTCCATAGTATAATCGGCAGCTCCAACCGAGTATTTTGCAATGTATGAGCGTGCCTTCTCTTCAGCATCTGAAGATACTGCAAGCCCTCCCTCAATTGTCCACAATTCAATCTCTTTTGCGGCTGTTTCTGGGGCATCAGATGCATGGGCAATATTGACTCCCGCCCAGATACCATATTTGCCTCTCAAAGAAGTGGGAGCGGCTTTCTGAACAAAAGTTGCGCCTAGAGCATCACGAATCTTCTGAATTGCATTGTTAGCTTCGAATATCATGGTCAGTACTGGCGCAGAAGAGATGAAATCAACAAGCCATGGGAAGAAAGGTTTGTCCTTGTGCACATCATAGTGCATCTTAGCCAGGGATTCAGGAACCTTCATCTCCTTGAAGGCGATAATATTGAGGCCTTCATTTAGTAGAGCCTCAACAACTAGGGCGCTTACTCTCCTGCGAGCAGTGCCATCAGGTTTGATAATGACAAATGATCGTTCCAATTGTATCACCGGTTTGTTGTAGACAACGGAAAAGTCGTGTCTGTACTGGCGCAAAAGCCAGAGGCTTGTTATTTTAGCATTGTGACAGCGCCGTTTCAGCGACAATTAGCTCAAACGACACTTTCATGAAACCTATTTCTTACAATGTGAGTGAACTGGAAGAAACTTCTGTGTTCCACCTTTCTCACGACTACCGTCACCAGCTTGTCGCTGACCGGAGTCATCAACAATGTCGCAAGCTTTGCCCCTCTTCACAGGAATATCATTCCTCCGATGGGACCCGGCTTCTTTCCGCTGCGTTATTCCAGACTCACCACTAGTTCCGGATGCAGACGGTGTTTCCACAGCATTTACCATGGCAGGGTCTTTACTGCTCGCATACGACTC
>JARGGA010000539.1 GCA_029210805.1 Candidatus Thorarchaeota archaeon | reverse complement strand
CGTATGTAACAACCATGTTATGCCTAGGAGGTTAAATTCCTCAATTTTTCACGTATCCATGTAGGAGCGTATTGGAATCAATGAAATCTGATATTGGGATAATGAAAGGCAGCGATTAGCGTCAGGTCATGAAGGGAAGGCAGTATCTTGCCAAGGTGATGAATGCAAAGTATACCGAGCCAAAATGATATACGGTAGATTCTTGAATGTCGATGTCAAGACAGAGTGAAGATAGACCTCTTGAGGGGAAAGAATGTCGCAGAGTGGTCGTAAATGTCTGGCTTGTGGTGGACCTCATGAAACGCGGTGGGATTATTCCGGAGAAGACAGACACCATCTATTGTGATGAGGTAATGGTCAAATTTGGTGGTGGTGATTCTACAAGGGAAGGGTATGCAATCCTTACCGATTCACAGATTATTCTTGCGGGACGCTATAATTCTAGGGACATTGGGAGAGCAACCGGATACCAGATCTACTATAACGACTATGAAACAAAACCATATCTGGCGTCAGTCGATTTCATAGATTACAATAGAATAGAGTCTGTCGAACCAAAGTGGAAATTCACAAGCAAAGGAATTGCACTCAAGTATAGGACAAAGTACGTCAAGACAAAGAGCAGAGTTCTCTACGGTCCATTATTCTTCAAGTTTGATTTGCCAAAGAAGATCAATGCTATTGATGGTGTACTAGACATAACCGTCCAGTCAAATCCATATCACAAAGAGAGTAAGAAGCGACACGAAGCTACTTCGAAGAAACTTCTTGAGTTGATGGGAAGGTAAGGAGGGTTTCATCCTCAAAAGCCTTTGATGTCGTAAAGCAGCTTCAAGAGATGTCAAACAGATTATCCAACATTTCTTCGTTATGTTCGTTGTCTGCCAATTTTCCCAACCAATCAAAACTGAGGATTTTGAGTTATATGAATCTTCGTCATGGTGATATTTTATCGGATACAGCCGGTTCGTTATCCTTATATCGCATGCTACAGTCGTCGTACATCACAGCGTCAATTTCCCATGATGAGACGCTCTTGGTGAACTATCATGTTTTCAGGGGCTGCTAACCAATTTGGCTTCGTAAATGCAAGGATTCGTGGTATGATGTCACGGTTCCTTCGCCTTGACACATACGAAAGTCTATTGCAGTCAGCTTCATACGAGGAGTTCATCAAGATGCTTGCTAATACCTACTACGGTCCTATAATCAGTAAAGCACATCCTTCAGGTATACCCACTCCTGATGAACTTGCTCTGATTCTCTCAGGCAATTATGCAGAGGTGAGTCATAATCTCACAAAATCCCTCTCGGGAAAGGTGAACGATTTTGCCTCAACATACATGAAAATGTTCCTTGCGGAAAGCATCAAGTCGATGATACGTGGAATCCACGTTGGACTTGATAAAGATGAAATTCTTCGATTTGCTGTGCCGACATCCCCTGAAGAGGCTGATGAATTTGCGCAATTGGCAGAGGCACGATCAGTTCAGATATTTGTAGATGAATTGCCCTATTGGGATCTCAAAATATCCCTCCTCACGAAGATGCCCGTCTATGAAGAACTTAGTTCGACTGCTCCTCTTGAGGTAGCAATCGAGTCATGGTACCTACGCAATTTGATGAAGATTCTCAAAGATTTTCCAAAAGAAGATCAAAAAAGAGTTCTTGATATTGTGGAAGCAAGAGTTGATCTCAGAAATGTGCTCACAATGTTGAGAGCGCTAGCACTTCAGCTGGATTCTCGAGCAATAGATCTCTCACTAGTGGAGTTTACGGGACGTTCAAAAGCTCTGCTGGAGAGCATCCGATCGAAACCAAACTGGCGTGAGGTCATAACAGCTCTCGAGAGCACTAGATACGGAGAGCTAGCAGGCAGAATCGCAAGAATGTACGAAGAATCACAGAGCTTGGTAACTGTTGAACTTGCAATCGAAGATTACATTGCTCAGCGAGTTAAACAGCAGATGACTGCATACCCATTTCATTTGGGAATTATCTTCGCTTTCTTTACGTTAAAATTCTATGAAGTCAGAAACATACAGGTAATCTCAGTTGGCATTGAACGAAATCACAAGACGGATGAAATCCGAAATATGCTGACCTACACCGGTATATGAAATCTCTTTGACAATCCACAAACGAAAAGGATAGTACAACTCCGGTTAACTATGAATAACTCGTAAAATAAAGGGGTTGTAGGTTCGTGATCTAAGAAGGATAAACAAGATTCAAACAAATAAGGGCAAAAAGGGCAAGTTCCTCATCGGGGCAAATCGTGGTAGGAGGGTTGAGGGTTTCGTAATTG
>JARGGA010000538.1 GCA_029210805.1 Candidatus Thorarchaeota archaeon | reverse complement strand
CGAGAACTGGAAGAAACTGAATCCTTCCTTGTCAATGAAGGCCGTATCGCGACCTGCAATGATTGTGCCAACTCGCAATCCAAGTTTGAGCAGTTCATCAATTGGAGACCAGCCTGAGAAAGCACCAATGATCATATCAGCACCGAACATCATTGATGCGCTCGCGAACCGTAAAAGTTCCCGATTTAAAGCTTGCTGTACGTCGAGGTTCACTAGAACAGCCACGCGCCATTAGACGCAAGTGACCTTCTCTACTCAACGAGAGCAACCCCTCCGAGAATCAAACGTAATTAAAGCTTACGCAAGGGAGCAATTATTTTCACGTCGTATAGTGAGCTGGTTAGCGCCGATTCGACGAAGTTTAGGTATAAAGTGGACCTCATGACTCAAGAGATTTGTTCTGAATCGTAATGAGCTCTCCAATACCCTTCTTTGCCAGGTCGAGAAGTTCATCAAGGGTCTTCCTGTCAAAGGTTGAGTGTTCTCCGGTGCCCTGAATCTCTACGTATTCATCATCCAACATCACGATATTCATATCAACTTGAGCAGCAACATCTTCAACATAGCATAAATCTAGAAGACATTCATCTTTAACAAGACCAACACTGACAGCCCCCACATTACCTCGGAGGGGAAGGTCAGGAGTCAGGTCCATGTCCACCATATACTGTAATGCATCAATCAAAGCAACATAGGCACCAGTAATAGAGGCGGTTCGTGTCCCACCATCTGCCTGTATAACGTCACAATCGATTTTGATGGTATTCTCACCCATCCGGTCCATATGTACTGCTGCACGTAGGGACCTTCCAATCAATCTTTGAATTTCCTGATCTCGGCCAGTCACTCTATTCCGACCAGTTCGATCGTTTGTTGCTCGTGGGAGCATACCATATTCTGCTGTGACCCAACCCTGACCTGAACCATTTAGCCATCCAGGTATGTTCTCCTCAACCGTAGCAGTGCAAATCACCTTGGTGTCTCCTGTGCTAATCAGAACTGATCCTTCAGGATGCTTCAGATAATTGCGGGTGATTTCCACAGGTCGTAATTGGTCATTGTTTCTTCCATCTGAACGTGGCACAGGTATTGCCTCATTTTTTTCATGAAAATACGGGTATTAATGGATGTCGGATAGAAAATTCAATTCAAAATGGGCTTTCATTGTCAAACTTTCGACTAACTAAGATGGCAATGCAATGTCCATAGTGATACATGCCCTTGCCTTCATTACTCACATTAAATATCTGGGATTAAATCTAGACACGGGGAATCTAGTTGACAACAGGATTCAAACTACGAAAAGGACGTTTCATGTTACCACTGCTATCGGTATGCATGATTATCACTATTACCAGTCTAATGATTCAGCTTCCAGAGGCCGCTGGGACCGAAATGGTTGCACCCTCTATTGATACAGAGGTTGAGAGATTGGTAGCAGAGGGGGACATCCCTTCGTATCACGTATGTGTTGTATCCGAGAATGCGAACAACTGGGTGAGAGGATTTGGACAAGAAACAGACCCAGATACTGTGTTTCTGATAGGATCAATGCAGAAGATGTTTGTCGCGGTTTCAATTCTCCAACTCTTTGAAGACGGAGATATTGACTTGGATGCTGATATAAACGATTATCTTCCGTTCGATATTCAACATCCTAGCTATCCTGATGCGGCAATCACGATTCGTATGCTACTCTCACACCGTTCAGGAATTGATAGTACTCTATGCCCGGAATTCTGTTACGATTGGCAAGGAGTGTACTATCCTGACTACGGATCAGGCTATCACCCAAGCATGATTGGTATAACCTTGGGCGACTATCTTGAAGAGTGCCTTTCGCCAGGAGGGCAATACTACTCCAGCAACAATTGGGAATTCGAACCTGGTACACGGTATGGTTACGCTAACTCTGGATTCAAGATTCTGATGTACCTGTTAGAGACTGTTTCAAATCAGACAATGGAAGAATACATGCAGGAGAATATCTTCGCCCCGCTTCGCCTGAACAATACAGGATTTCATGCCTCTGATTTTGAAGGTCACCAGGCGCTCCCTCATGCACGTAGCAATGGATCGAATGTAGAACTGCCAATATGGAATGGGAAATACATGATGCGAAGCACCGTTAGTGATATGGGTCATCTTCTCATTGCCCTCATGAATGAGGGAGAGTTCGATGGGCAATCTCTACTGGAGCCAGAAACTGTTGAAATGATGCTTGTAAACACATACAGTAACGGAACCACATTTGACCGTTCCCCGAAACCTAGACAAACCTAGACATTTAATGTCTTGGATTGATATTC
>JARGGA010000537.1 GCA_029210805.1 Candidatus Thorarchaeota archaeon | reverse complement strand
CTCTCAATATCAAAGGCGGCGATGGTGAAAGATTTCTCCTCATTGCCAACAAGGTGGACCTAATCGATTCGGATAAAATTGATTTCATCGCTGGTGAGGTAGCTCATTTCCTACAAGCATATCGATTGCAGTGTCATTTCATTTCAGCTCGAACTGGAGTTGGAATGGGTGGATTGGACCAAGACTTTCTGAATATCATAGAAAGATTCCTTCCTGAACAATAGGTTCTGTCCAAGTAATGCCTATAAGGGTTGAATCAGCTTGTTGGAAGCCTGCGTTTGATGCGCAAGCGTCTTTCAAACAGAACTCGCTAGAAGGGACCATAAATATGCAGTTAGTGTTCTCCTGTCCGGAGTGCTCATCTGGGGCCATCATTGATCTGAGTGATGAAGAGGTAGAATCTATCAAGAAAACGATAAAAGAAAATGGTAGATCCCCCACGCTGTTGGCCACATGTGACGACGGACATGAATTATTAGTGACCCTCTATTTCAGAGATGACGAATTAGGTGTACGAGATATCGCTGTTCCACTTGACAAGGGACAGAAGAAAACCGAAGAGAAAGAGCTCGCTGGTGAGCTTGATTGGGTGAAAGACGTTTTTGGGTGATATCATGGCTGTTACACTCGTTGCAAAAGTTCAGCTAGCCACAATGGAGCCTACTGTATTATACCCTGTAGGAGGAGCCGATGAAGAGCGAATTGCAATGCTAACTGGAGTAATCCAATTGGTTTCTGCTGCTCTTGATAGAAGTGGAGATTCAGATGCTGATGCTTGCACTCCTCGGTTTATGAAATCAGACCGGGGTGTAATTGGCTACTGCAAACAGGGTCCCACTGTTGTTATCTGTGAAGGCGATGGAGAACCTGAAACCAATGATGCTCTAAAGGCGGTACTTGGTGCTATTGATTCATCTGACATAGATATTGCAAAGAAATTAGACAAAATAATTCACAAGCGAGGAAAGGAAATCGGAGATTTATGGAAATAGATCTCTAGGGAGGAAATGATTACAATGGACTTTTCACTTTCAGTTACAATTGCAGGTCTTATATCAACAGCTCTGTTGCTAATGGCCTTAGGAGTTTACTATCGACGATTCAGAGAGATATCAGGTCAATTGACTCCCCCTACTAGAAGGGCTCTTGCTTCATTTGGTATAGGTGTTTTCTTCTTGGCATTAGTAGGTCCAACTGGTCTGATAGCACCTTCTTTCACTCTGGTGTGGACAGCAGCTCTTTTCGCTGCATTGGCCATTGCACAACTTAATCTAACGAATGACAATGAGAGTATGGTTCGCCGAGCTTCTATTCTTCTAATTATCCTCTCAGCTTTTACTTCAGTAGAAGCAATTGCTCGCATTTTTATTCCTGCATTCAGCTTACCTTATGTCACATATGCATTTCTCGCAATTCTAATTGTCATTTCAATGATAGGAGCGATATATGCTTTGAAGGAATCTCCTTCGCCATTTACCGCTTCTATGTTAGGCATCATCGTCTTCACTATTATAACTGAATTCACTGCATCTTCTGGGTTCATAACAGAAGCGCCTCAATTCTTCATACTACAGATAATACCTATTGTTTGTGCTGTTGGAGTTCTAGGTTCGATGCTTCGACCTTGGAGAAACATCCTTACATTAACGATGCTTTCGCTAATTGTCACAGTGGGACCTGCGCTCTTTATTCCAGCCTTCATTGCGAATAATATGACAATCTTTCTTTTCACGACTGCATTGACATTTGCCCTGTTGTGTTTCACTGTACCTATGTCATTCTTCCTCCAGCAGGCGATAGAAACAAGAGCCACAACTGCGCGGTATATTTCACTTGCCCTTATTTCAATTGGATTACTCGCACTTACTCATGGCAACAATTACGCAATTGCAAACAGTCCAATTGGTGTATGGGATGAATCAATTCTATACTTTGACTGGTTCCTTGGAGTATTCGGCGTGAGTGCTTTCACGATGTCCGCGATAGCATCAAGCTTCTCAGCCAATATTCGGCAAGCAAGTCGTGAAGTTATCATTGGATTTGGGGCTGCACTCCTTGCTCTAGGTTATCCCTTTGTACGTCGGCATGATGTCTATGGGGATGGCTCTCTTGTCATAGAGCGATGGGAGCTTGACCCTCTATATCTTGGAATAATAGCCCTGCTTGTGGTTGCGTTTGCAGTTTTCTTGAAACTGTCCTATCAGCTTTGGAAGGCTGGGTCGGGCAAAGCTGGATTGCGATTTGTATTCTTCATGTTCGCAGCTCTATTTCTGGGGATAGTTGCAATGTTCGCAGATATGATTCCCTTGG
>JARGGA010000040.1 GCA_029210805.1 Candidatus Thorarchaeota archaeon | reverse complement strand
TTGCATTGAACTGTGCCTATGTCTACCTGTTCATTGACCTGCCAAGTACCATGACCGGTAGGATAGTATACAGTACTTCTACCGACTTCAACAAGATGTCTTCATCTCCCGGGTGGAGTCCCGGGCCAGGGGTTTCTTTTCAGACCAATACGCTAACATCTCCGACACTCGATATAGACATTCACAACGCTGAGATATACACATGGTTCTACTAGGCCAATAGGAGAATATATGGAATGAAGAGACATGAAGGTCCGATGACAGTCAGAACATCTTCAATGGTCCTTATCCTCTCCCTATTTCTTCTGTGTTTCATTCCACCCCAATCCCCTGCTACTCCAATCGAGAACACACAATTGGCAGAAGACTCTCTCGTCCATTCTGCAACACACTCAGTTTCCGGCAGTAACTATTCGTATTTCTCGGCATCCATCGGAGCAGGCCACGGATTCTACAGTCATTATCAGGTCACACAGGGCTATGCAGTGGAATTGGTCACACTTGATTCTACCAACTTCGAGAACATGGAGGATGGAATGAACTACCAGTCAGTAGTTCTTTGTCTTACTGAATGACCATTCAGGTGACTCGCGTGTTGACCTTGTGATCATGTCATACTTGATACAAAAGACGAGTTGGAACCTTGACTAATCCCTAGGCAGTTGCGGTTTCCACCGAGAGGGAGAGTGGACAATAGTATCAAGGTACAAATTAGAGGTCTGGGATTCCTATCTCCGTCGGAGGTCACTGTTCGGGGAGATTGAAGCCACGGATACAGATTCAGCGGTATCTCTTGGCTGGAAGAAGGTCGAGGAGCTAGATATTGATAGCAAGATTCTGATAAAGAAGGTTCGGGCTATCCTTGTTTCCAAGGTGGGAGAGGGTGAACAATGACGGACTTGGTCGAGGTCACGGGTTCCCCCGACCAAAAAAGAAATCCGTGTCCTTTTTATAGCCAAAATACAACGATGAAAACAATGACAGCCTCTCAGAAAAAGTCAATTGACGGTGTTTTTGTCTGGGGTGTCTGTGACCGCACAGGCTATTGGCATTTTTATAATTCAAAAAAAAGGGCAGATATTTCGTCAGAGCTTAACAAGAGTGGTGTAAGAAAGTTCAGTTTTATTGAGGCTCATGAAATACACAATAAACAACGAGAACTAATGTTCTCACTCCCAACTATTTCGTTATCAAGGTTTGAAACCTTTATTGAACAGGTTACTGATGATTTCACGCATCTCCTTTTCCACTCCAAACAGGAACAACCACAAAATGCAAAAAAGAAAAAATCAGTTTTAAAGAAAAGGAAAAGAGAGAGAAGAACCTCGGGTACCCTCCATTTTTGACGCTAGAAACTCTATCGCGCCAACGCACGTGCAATCGTAATGTATCCTGTATGCCCAATCATCCAGGTAGTTGGGCGTGTTTTTCCTTCGCGTACCATTATATCTCTCTCAAGTATCTCGAGTGTCTTAATCATGCCCCAGTTTCCACTTTCTCCCATGGCCGCACAAGTTTTCATAACTTGTTCAATTGTTGGACTGTAACTTACAAGAAAGTGACTTGGTTTGAGAACTCTATGAGCCTCATCCACAGCTAGCCAGGGAGTGGCTAAATCGAAAATGACTGCATCGATGTCTTGCTCGTGAATACCCTCAAGGACATCTTGCTGATACATGGTTATTCGATTCATATCCGCGTATCTTTCAAGATTCTTTTTTGCCCCTTCATGCATATCCTCTCGAATCTCATAAGTATAGACATGTCCAGTTGAGCCGACTGCTTGCGATAGAATCCACGTAAGGGATCCAGACCCTGTTCCCGATTCAACAACCCTAGATCCAGAACAGATGCCCGCTTCATTGATGATTGTGGCAGCATCCTTTGGATAGATGATTTGCGTATTTCTCCCCAGGGTGATTTGAATATCGTTTTGGCTGGGTTTGTGGATTTGGAAAACTTTGCCAGAATGGCTCTCGATCTTGATTCCAAAAGGACGGCCTATCAAATCATCATAATCTATGATGCCTTTATTCGAGTGGAATTTTTCTCCCTGTTTGACCCTTCGTATCCATGTTCTTTTTGCATCAAGGAAGATGAATACAAAACTGCCGTCTTGGATATACTCTGGCATACTCAGAAAACGGGCTCAACACCGTTTTGAGTCTTGCTAAGGGTAACAATTGCGAAAGGCGCGACTCTACAAAGCTTTATTCGTTTTCAACGGTCCTCCGAGTAGAGGGAACCCCTTGGACGAATATAATGGACCCCCAATTGATGACTCATTATCTGAAGAAGAGGATGAGGATGAACAACTTCCTGAAGAAGAGGTTGATGAAGAGATTGAAGATGAACCCCTTCCTCAGGCAGAGGCACTTCGATTAATTCCGAAGAGTGCACTACAATATCATCCTCGGGTGGGAGATATTCCTGATTTTCACATTGATAATGAGATTGGTGTGGTTCTAGGTCGTTCTGCATCATTTCACAAAAAATATTCTGATGCCGGACTCGGTATGATTGGTGCAGTATGCGAAACATCAGACGATTTACTTCTATCACAGTTCGGAATGCCGGTTAAACTTGACCTCATGAGTCCGCATGTGCTCTTTGTAGCTGGCAAGCGAGGGTCTGGAAAGAGCTATACCTTGGGAATAATTGCAGAAGAACTTGCACTTGCAATGGAACGACATGAGATTGAGGTTGCTGGTGTTGTCATTGATACGGTAGATGTCTTCCGCCAAATGACTGATTCAAACGATGGTCAATCAGATCTGCTCGACAAGTGGAACTTGAAACCAAGAGGTTTTCCTGTAGCGGTTTACATCCCCCGAAGTACATACATAGGTCTTCCCGATGAGGTGAAGAAGAAATCTCATCTTTATCCACTAGCTATTAGTCCACGAGAATTGACCTCAAGTGATTGGGGATACGTTTTGGAAAAAGGGGGACAGCTAAGCACTACAATGGACAATCTAATCAGTGAAGTTTTGGACAGTGTACGAAAAGGGTATATTCTTGATACAGGTGCAAAAATCAAGCTCAAGCGCGACTTTAGCATCAAGGATATGGTCTTCTGTATAGAATCAAACCCCCGAATTGTCGAATTATATCAGTTGTCTACTCGAACCGCGTTGATTCAAAGACTAAGGCGTGCTGATCGGATGGGAATATTCCACGTAGGTGGCACAAGTGCACAGGATCTCGCAGTTGGTGGCCAAATCACAATAATTGATGTTGCACCGCTTGGGTCTGACGCAGAGGCAGTATTAGCGATTTTGACGAATATGCTTTGTAGACAGGTTCTAACTTATCGAATGGCGTGGACTGATGAAGGCACAAGTGCGCGTGAAGAGCTACCACCTACTTGGTTGATTATCGATGAAGCACATACACTTGTACCCCGAGCAGGAAGTACTCCTGCAAAAGATGCAATAATTGGTTATGCGAAACTGGGTCGAAGATTTGGATGCAGTCTTGTTATGTGTACTCAGCAGCCATCTGCTGTTTCAGATGATGCTATCTCTCAAGCAGACCTGATCATTTCCCATTCTCTTTCCCATGACAATGATATTAGAGCACTTCAACAACGGGCGCCTGCTGTAATGCCTGATCAGTTCAGGGATAAAGTGTTCATTAGTAGCCTGCCGCGCGGTGTTGCACTTGTCTTTGATCAAGTTACTGAGAACAAACGCGGCTTTGTTATGCAAGTGCGACCTAGGAATTCCCAGCACGGAGGCTCCGACCGACTATCTGGCTTATTTGAAGCCGCTCGCCTCAAAGTTCCTGAAACCATTGAAGCAATGGTCGAGATTGAGGAAGAGGAAGAAGACGAAGAAACTATTGAAGAAGAAGAAACGGTGGACTTACCTGATGTTCCTCGCCCTCCCCTTAATCTTAGCAACGAAGATTGGAAGGTTTTAGACGACTGGATGCAAAAGTATGTTGAAACCCTCTTTGTCGAACGAATGCAAGAATTCACAATAACTGACCAATCTCCTCCTAGAACCGAAATCGAAGAACCTGTTGATGAAGACCACGTTGAGATTGAGCCGCCAAAAATTCTTGAAACAGAGTTCGACTATGACCTGAGTGATTTCATCATTAGGGAATTTCCATCCCTTCAGAGAGCGCTTCTTGATAAGGCTATGACTAGAAAGGTACTGTATGCTCCGCCAAGTCATGATTTCCTATTTGGATCAGAGGTCAAATCCCGTGAAACTGAATCAATTCAGAGTGTCGGAACTGATCCGCATCGATTGCTTCGAAGTGTTCTGGGAGTTCTCACAGCGGCAGGTATGGAGATTGTTCGAACCCTAACAGAAGAGGGTTTTTCATTCATCTTTCTACGTAAAGATGGGATTCGTGCAGCTGTGTCTGCAGGAGTAAGCGTTGATGCTGTAAGTATTCCCGTGGTTCTCGTAGGAGATAATCCAAAGCCCATCAACAACATTGCCGATAAATTACGTGCAGCTCAAGGAAGATAGCAGATGACTGTATGGTGCTTGCTGCACAAATGGCCTTATAAGTCGAAATTGGCTGACACGGAATTGGTGTAAAATGAGCAAAGCAGATATTCGTCCACCTGTAAATCTGAAGATTGCAACTATGACCGATTTGGCTCGTATGTTAGTATCATGGTCTCAGCGTGATCGACCTGCAAGCATGCTTTACTTCGAGTACAAAGGAAAGCATGTCTATGGCACACTGATTTCAAATCATGGATACTACGAGATGTACGGTTTGCCTCTTTGGATATACACAGAGCGTGAAGTTGAACCCGAAGGCAATTTCTTAGCATATTCAGCTCGTCCAAAAGAGTCTGTTTCATTTGTTGATTCAATTGAATCGGAACCAATGACAGTACATCTGCCCATAATTCGGCTTTCAGAGAAGCTCGAGATTTTGGATCTTGAATAGACTTGTTCTATTCACGAGATATAGTAGACCAGAAGGTCTTCGATTTATCTTTCATCCATCTTCGTAAATCAGACATAATGAGGTCATGGTCAAAGGCTAGGTCCCCAGGACCCAACTCTTGCATTCTGTGCCATTTAGCTTCTGCCGCATCATCTCCACCTTTTGGTTCTCCCGATAATGGGCGCGCAATGAAAACGGTGCTTTGAGTATGTCCTCGGGGGTCTCTAGATGCATCCGAATAGACTCCAAGGATACCTGTTATTTCGATCTGCATACTTGTTTCTTCAAGAGCCTCCCTAACAGCCGCATTCTCAGCTGTTTCTCCATAGTCTATAAAGCCCCCCGGAAAAACCCATCTTCCCTTGTAGGGGTCTCTTCCTCTCCTTACTAGAACGAGGTTCTCTCCATTAATGATTGCCACATCGACTGTCGGTTTTGGATTCTTATACATCTTAATACATCTCCCTTGGAGACGCACGGATATAGTTTGCAACGAAAATACTCGCGAACAATAGAAATGCTAACCAGATTGCTACGGTGACAATAATCACATCGAACTTGAAGAACATCTCAACCACTAGGAACATTCCAACGATGACGATGTTGACGGGACCTCCCAGAGTGCTATCATCCACGACTCCAAGATATCGCTTGATAATAATCAAGAGAATGACTATTCCTAAAGATATGTAATTGATATAGAGATTGAAGATTATAGAAAGGTCAGCAAAGGGAATTGCTCCTCCCATCGGAAGAGGTACTGGAGGAAGATAGAGATAGAGGAAAACGGTGAAAATAATTATTTCTCCCAATCTTATCCATCGTGTTGGTGTTTGAGTATAGACCGTACCGTATACACCGCGATCATACTGTTGTGCACCATAGTAGATGAAATGTATCGGCGCACCAAAGGATAATGCGTTGACAAGGCATTGGGCAAAGCCATACACCACTTTGAACCAGAAGGACGTCCAGCTCTCAAGAATAGTATCCCAAACTTGCAGATAGCCTGGGGTGAATTGAATCATCACAAGGGCAGGAAGGATGCAAAGTGCAATTGCAACAATAATTCCTAGTACGGATGCCACTCTTCCGCCTCCCAATTTTCCAACTCCAACTCTGTAAAACACATGTCCTGCTACAACAAGACCTGAAATGATTGCCACCGGGGCAATAATCATTGGTAAGATGAAGAATCCAATTACAAACGCTGCATTAGTACCATAGAATATTCTCCATCGCAAGGGCACTGAAGTTGTCGTTTCGCCAAACAGTTGTACGGTGTTTGCCAGTCTAAATCTGGAATAGTAAATGAGCCCTACCCATGTTATGGAGAATACACCCGGTGCCGCAATGAAGTGAAATAGAAAATCGTAATACTCATCGCCGAAGGGTGTCATTTGAAATGGTAGAAGTAACATCAGCAAAAAGAAGTACAATGGTCCTATGATTGCAAGAAGGAGAACTGTAACACGTGTTGCCATCCAGTCTGGTTTCACCATAACCTCGCCAATCTGAGATACAATCAAATCTCATATAAGTTCTATCGCAGTTAGAATTGGATAAGTCTTAGGAATTGAGGATAATGTACAAACAAAAACTGGCTGCCGCAAGCTTCGTAAGAAAGAGCAAGCTGATTATTGGTCTGGACCTTGTGGCTGATATGTGTACGCCGAGTGGCAGACGAGCAGAACGAGATAGGGTTGAAAGCAAAGCACTAAGCGTAATTAATGCGACTGCTGATTACGCCGCTGCATACAAGTTTAATCGACATCTTGTACTTCCTGTTGGCCTTTTTGATGGAGTCCCGAAACTTCTTGATGCCATTCATGATCTCGGTCTTTCTGCGATAATGGATTGCAAGATTAATGACATTGGGGATACAAATGCTCAGATTGCCACATCATATTTTGATGCAGGTTTTGATGCTGTCATTGCGAATCCGTTCGTAGGCTGGGATGGTGGTCTAGAACCGGTTTACAGTGTTGCAAGGAAGAAGGATGCTGGAGTCATCACACTCTGCTACATGTCCCATCCTGCCGCCAATGAAGGCTATGGTCTCTATGCAACACAGGATGAGAAGGGCAAAGATACTGAACCTATGTACAAGATATTTGCACGACGCGCAAGGATATGGGAATCTGACGGTGTCATTGTTGGTGCTACATATCCTGAGATTATTCGAGAGGTACGAAAAATTCTTGGTGCTGATATCCCAATCATAAGCCCTGGAGTTGGAGCGCAAGGTGCCAGTGCCAAGGAAGCAATTGATGCGGGTGCTTCATACATCATTGCTGCACGGTCGATTGTAAACGCAGATGACCCTTCAGCCGCCGCACGTAGCCTGGTTGATGAAATGCGCTAGAAACTGCTTGCCCGAAGTACAAAAGTGGTCATCACAGCTCAAATAGATGCCCTCAATTCAGGGAAGAGTTAGAAACAGATAAAGGGAAACTTTCGAAGAAAAGCTCAGAAGATGTACAAGAATGTACATCCACGATTGGGGCAAATTCTGATGGCAAACGATCATGGATACACCTTCTCTAGTTGGACTTCCTTTATTGAAGAATCTCAGATTCGAGCACTTCTCAAGTACAAAGTTCACTATTATTTTGCTGGCGGCAAACCGGGCATAATACCTACTGAAATTTTCGGCCAAATTATGCAAGACATTGGAGCACAGTACAAAGAGGACCCAAAGCTTGCTCTTGAGGATTTAAATTATGGCCCAACTGGCGGCCAACCATGGTTCCTGAAAACCCTCGCTAAACGTCTTTGTGATGTCCGGTCAATTCCGATTGACTGCGAAACAGATTGGGAAAACGTTTCGATAACAAATGGATCCCAGCAGGCGTTGTATGCACTGCTTGATACCATGATTGACCCCGGTGATGTAATCATCACTCCGTCTCCTGCATACCTTGGTTTTCTTGTCCCTGCAGTCAAACTAGGTGCACGGGTGATTACTGTACCTACTGATCTTGATGGCATGATTCCCGAATATGTGGAAAAAGCAGTTTACGCATCGAAAAGAAAATTCGGAAAAATACCCGACTTGGTGTATGTAGTTTCTGACTCTGATAATCCAAAAGGTACAACACTTCCCCAGAATAGAAGGCAGGCAATTTTCGATATCTGTGAGAGTCATAACATGCTCCTGATTGAAGATGCTGCATATGCAGAAATTCAGTTCAAGAAAACTCCCAAAGCTATCAAGACCCTTGATAAAGATAACAATCGCGTTGCATATCTAGGTACTACAAGCAAAGAGGCTGCTGTGCTAAGGGTGGGCTACTCAGTCTTGCCAGCTCATGTCCGCGACCAAGTTCTGAAAGATAAGGGTTACCTAGACCTCTGTACAGCAACACTGGTTCAAAGAATTCTCGATGAATACTACAAGAACTATATTGATGAGGCTATGAAAACAGCAATACCGCTCTACCAGGCACGGTGCGAAGCTATGACCAAGGCCATGGATGCATCCTTCCCCGAAGGCGAACGCACTGATCCAACTGGAGGTTTCTTCATCTGGTGGCGGAGTGCAAAGGAGAACTTTAACAGCTCCAACTTCATGCAGGATGTTGCTATTCCAAATGACCTGCTCTATGTACCGGGAGGACCGTTCTACCCGATTGTGGGTCACCGGCTGACTGAGGATGGGACTGATCTCGTGCCAAGCAGAATAGAGGAAAATACAATGCGACTTGGTTTCTCATATAGAGATCCGGAAATCATTTCCGAAGGCATCGAGAAACTTGGCAAACTCCTGACTGATCATCTCGGCTGAACGCTTATACGGAGAAGTTTATGAATAGTGTTGAACCATTATTCATTTCTCCAACGTATGCACGTTGATAGGGTCCGAACAGATCAGAAAGTCCTGCGTTAATCGCCCATTCTATCCACGACCATGACGACTCTTGGGCTTTCTTTCCAATGGCGTATTGACCATATGTCCAACTGAGATACCGTTCGAGGTCCAATTTCGTCATGAGGTCTTTCTCGTCTGCTTTCCCTTCAGTATTGTCAATTCTACTTGATAATTCTTGAAGATTCTGATTGAGTTCCTGGTACGTGCTGCGAATAAAAGAGATCAAGTCGCGTATCTGTTCATTCATCTCTTCGAATCTCTCTTTCTTTCTAAATCGCGAAATTTTTCCTATTATCTTGAACATATCTGAACGGTGTAGAACTGGAAAATCTCTCTCTTCAAGGGATTTACCAAGATTCTCGTTCCATGGCGTGTTAAAGAAGACTCGAGGGTATTTCACATAGAGCGGGAAAGGAAAATTCATCTCGTTAGCGATGGGAATCACTTGGGCATAGTACGCAGTTTCACCCGGACCACCTGCATGAGCAAGAACGGGAAGTGACGCATCTATGATAAACTGCCTAGTATCAACTCGGGGTGATAGGTGCACTGCATACTCACTAAGATCTGGTGCTGACGATGAAATCTCTAATTCGATACTATTTCCGCATGAAGGACATTTTCCTAGCAGTCCCGCGTTAGTTCCTCTGGCTTCATACGACAGTTCGGTTCGGCTATTATGGCATTCCGGGTTGTTGCATTCATAGTAGAATGGAACGTAATCCTGTTCTCGTCGTCCTATCCCTGTTTCGAACCCACCATCAATTATCAAATCTGTGTAGGCGTTGTGGATATTAAGGAATCTCTCTCTATTCTCGCGTTCCAGCAGAATTTCCATTCCTAATGCCCAAAGCTTACGGACCTCGGGGTCTGAGGCAACTAAAAATGGGGTGCCTATGTTCCCACTGATGTTGAAAAGATGTGCCATGATCCAAGTGAACCATTCTCCAAGTGTATTGGAATTGACGAATCCACTTCTTGCTATACTTAAAGCGATTTGAAGTCGTTCTAGATAGACCCGTTTTGCTGCCCCCTCAAGATTCTTGGACATTGGGCTATAGCCCGCCCAAATATCATCTTCGACCTTCTCGTACCAAGAGTAATCAGGAAGAGGAATTGCACTAACTGGAGAGAACTCATAACCTTCAGACACAGGAATGCTCACAATTGTCCCACCTGAACCCATTAGAGGAGTTCTAATGTGTGTGAGTTCGTTTTGCACAATGTCATAATCAGCAACACAAAAGAATGGAGCCAAAGGATATTCATCCGTACTGTTAATTGATGCGATTCTTTCTGCCGTTGCTGCCTTGTTCAGAATGAAACTTGGTCCTCCTAGGACAACGGATTGGTGTGCAGATTCAATTGCTCCATATCCAAGTTTCTCAATATTTTCCTTCACACGTGGTGTAAGCACATGTAGATCATTATTGATTCGTTTGAGAACGCTTTGAATTCTCTTTATTCGGTCCTCACTATGCCATTCTGTTTTCTGGTATTTTTGGGCAAGGAGAGGAATTCTATCCCTGAAGCTGCCAAAGGTTTTTGGTGGATTTGCGTATAACTTCTCTCCCAAACCTGTCTGTTCGCTTTTCCAAATGAAATCCTCATAGACCGTGGCAATACTTGGCTTCACGTATATCACACTCATTTCTCTGCGATAACATCCTCGAACAGCTTCTCATACCTTGAAACAATCTTTTCTGAGGAGAAGCTCTCTTCTACTCGTTTCCTTCCAGCTAGGCCGTATTTCTTTCTTAGCGAATCATCTTCGAGAAGGTCTATGACTGCTTGTGCATATTCCTCCTCACCGAAACCCTTGGTGACCATTCCGTCCTTTCCGGGTCTTACTAATTCAGGTATTCCTCCTGCCGGTGTGGTAACTACAGGAAGCCGACAAGACATTGCTTCAAGAAGCACGAGGGGCATACCTTCTAGTGTTGAGTTTAAGAGAAATATATCCGCAGAACACATGATTTCCTGCATATTGCTCTTGATACCAAGAAGGTGGACATTGTTGCATAGGTCGAGTTCTTCGATTTTTCTTTCTACCTCAATTCGAGTAGGACCATCTCCGGCAATGATTAGTCTTGCTTTGGGATAATGATCGACCACTACACGCATTATTTCAACGAGTTCCACTACTCTCTTTACCTTTCTGAAGTTTGATGCATGCAGCAGAATCTTCTCCTCAGGATGAATCTCCTCTGCACCATTTTCTTTTCGAAGAGCAACACATCCACTCTCAACCGATAAATGAATTCCTTCCAAGTGAGTAAATCTGTCAATATCGATGAAATTGGGAATAACATGAATCTCCTGCTCAATTCCGAGTTCTTTGTGCGCCTTCTCTTTCAAAAAGTTGGAAACTGATGTTATTGCATTTGCTGCTTCGACAGTATGTTTCACTGCTGGTTTGTATGCTGGGTCCAATCCTAATGTGTGAACATCTGACCCGTGTAGCGTAACAACATACGGTGTTCCAGTTATCTCTCTCGCCATATATGCTGACATGGCATGAGGAATGGCATAGTGTGAATGAATCAGATCCAATTTGGCATCGCGAACTACCTTCACAATCTTTGAAGTCAGGGCCATTGTATGTGGTGGTCCCATGGCTTTGAAAAGTGGATAATCAAAGCTGTCAACTAGGTCGACATGCACGCCTCGGGTTTGCTCCCACATTAATGAAAAGGGTCTCTGATATGTTATGAAATGAATAATATGATTTCTTGCTGCAAGATGCTGACCAAGTCTAGTAGCCAGGTACCCAGACCCACCTACTGATGGATATAGATTAACGCCTATTTTCACGCTTTTCGACCTGCTGTATGAAGAATATTTCATCCCCTTTAAGGCAAATGGTCTGGTCAATGAATACTTTCTTCTCCAAAGCTTGATTAGAAGGCTCATATGCTAGTTTGAGTATGAATGACTCTGATGCCACATCGATTCTTGTTGTCAGTGCACATCCTGATGATGAAAGCCTCGGAGCTGGTGGTACAATTGCCACTCATACCGCAGAGGGAATTCCTGTTGATGTTTTCTGCTTGACTTCGAATAATGTACGTAAGGTTGAGCTGGATGCCGCTTGCAAGGAGTTGGGCGTAAGAAAAGTTTACACCGAAAATCGTGGTGACTTTGCAATCGATTTGGAACTCAGGCAAGAGGTAGTAGATGTTATTCTGGAAACAAGGCCAACTATCATTATTACTCACTCAACTGAGGACTACAATGTAAACCATGTAGTATGTTCTGAACTAGTTGACCAAGCTGTAGAATGGGCATCTCATTCCACAATATTCGATAATGCGCATAGAGTTGGACGCATCTATCATATGGAAATTAACAGTCTCCAATCCCGACCTCATATTATGGTTGACATATCTTCTACATATGAAACAGCACTGAGTGCCCTGAAGAAACATAATTCACAGTTACAAAAGGCAGATGGATTCTATGTAAATTTCTATGATGCCCGAACTCGTCTTAGAGGCGTTCAAGGTGCCTGTGAACGTGCTGAAGCATTCACTATCAGGATTCCATTTCACGCTGGTCCATTCTATCCTGAAAACAGTGTACGGACATTACTCTAGCTGCTTTATTCTGAGCCGCCATCCGACTTGGCTCTTCTAGCAGCAAGAAGATTTTTCAGCTCTCCCATCATGCTCATGCCTCCACCGGCACCGCCACCAGCTGGTTTCGGTTTGGGTGCTGCAGCCATAGGTGCTGAAGCCATTGCAGGAGCTGCATCAGATGCGGCAGATGGTGAGGCAGATACGCCAGCGGCGACCCGGGAGCTCAGAGAACTGAGCTGGGATTCTACCGAACCAATGGATGTTTCAATCTCATCCATCCGTTTCTCGATTTTACCAAAAGCGTCAATGAGTTTGCCAGTGATGATACTAATTACCTCTCCAAGTTCCCTTAATTTCTCTTCAGTGGGATCTTTGAGGGCCCATTCAAATTCGTCCATAATGAAATCGTCGTCGTCACCCATGTCTAACGCCTCTGGCCATGTGGTTTTTGATTGATATCGCTATAAAGATTGTTTGCATAATATATCTAACTTAAATTGAATTTACAACCTTTTCAACAGCTGCTTTTGCTGTTGTGAGGATATTTTCTACTAGATCCTGTGTAGGAGCTTCACAAGTGATTCGTATCACAGGTTCTGTTCCAGAATGCCTCACAAGTACCCAACCTTGCTCAAGGGATATCCCAAGGCCGTCTACGGTTAAGACATCCTGAACATCTCCCATTGCTTTTGGCAATGCCTCCGTCAAGGCGGACATAACAGATGCCTTCTTCTCATTTGGAACCGCTATTTTTGCTTTCATAAGTGGATAAATTGGAATTGCCCCAATCAGCTCTCCGAATGATTTCCCTGTTGATGCCATCAATTCAAGAACTTTGCATGAGGCCAAGAATGGTTCAGGTGCATAATGATACTCTGGGAATACAAAAACACCACATGCTTCGCCTCCATGAATTGCATCCAACTCTCTTATTTTGATTGCAACCTGAATATCACCAACAGGTGTTCTCTCTGTCGTTCCACCGGCACGGGCAACTGCTTCATCAAGGACTTTCGAGCTATCTACAGTGGTTACAACGGTTTTTGATTTTCCTTTCTTCAGAGCTTCTACTGCAAATAGTGCAATTGTTCTATCTCCTCTAACTACCTCTCCAGTTTCAGTAACAAACACAACTCTATCCGAATCCCCATCATGTGCAATTCCCAAGTCTGCTTTAGTTTCCCTAACCATTCTGATGAGGTCTCCAAGTGACTCTTCTTCTGGTTCTGATTTGCGTCCTGGAAAATGACCATCGAGCTGTCCGTTTATTGTAACAACTTTGTTACCTAGTTTCTGCATGAGATATGGAGCCAAAACACAAGCTGCACCATTTCCTGGGTCTACTATGACTCTATAATTCTTTGAACTGATGAGATCACGATCACATTGCTCAAGTAGAGAATCAATGTGAATCTCTGCACCATTTTCCAGTCTGCTTACATTGCCTATGGCATCCCACTGAGATACTTTGAATTCTCCAGAGATGTATATCTTCTCCATCTCAGCCTCCATTTCAGGTTTGAATCCCATACTGTCGTCAGCCCAGAATTTAACGCCTGTGTATTGAGGTGGATTATGAGATGCAGTAATCATCAAGCCTGCGGAATATCCTTTCTCTCTTGTTAGAAGTGCAAGTGTAGGGGTTGGAATAATCCCTGCTCGAACTACATTGACGCCTGTTGATACGATACCTGCAGTAAGAGCATCTGCAACCATTTCTCCTGTAGTTCTCGCATCCCTTGCCATTAGAACAGTGCCTTCACCAAGATAAGTTCCAAGGGCTTTGCCCAGGTTCAAGGCCATTTCCAGATCGAATTCCGTTCCATAGACCTTTCTGACCCCAGTGGTTCCAAAGAGTTTGCCTGTCATGGTGCTCACTGCATCCAATATCTCAATCAAGAAAAGTCTGCCTGTATGAGCGGGATCCAATAGTTTCTTACCGTATCCTCTTGGAAGTGTCATGTATCTAATACGATTGGATACTTTGTCCAATTTGTATGAGTTCTTAAGATTCACATAATATCAAATGATATGAACGGACTAGGAGTATGGTTTCCAACCTCCTTGAAAACCATCCCAAAAGCCTCAAGGGCCATTTGTTCTAAAAGGAAGTCCTCACCTCCTCAGAAGTCACCAGCTTCGAAAAGGAGGTCCGTGGCCGACCGCTATGACCAGACTTCACTTGTGGAGTTTGCGAGCGGTAAAGACCCTGCCATGGTAAATGCTGTGGAAATACCGCCTGTATCTAGAACAACTGGTGAGTCTGGAATAGCGCAGCGGACAGAAGCCAGGTCCCATCTGAGGAATGATATTCCAATAAAGAGGGGCAAAGCTTGCGGCACTCTGAAAGGCGCTAGTCTTTCAGATGCTGGTGACGGCGGTCGAAAGAATGGTAGAACACAGGAGTTTCTTACAGTTTGTAAACGATTGTAGGAAATGGGTTTTGAGCGGGATAGGGATAAATAGATTCGAGAAATCTGAAAATTGAGGTCATATAACATGCCATTCTTCGAGTATCAGGGCAAGAAGATGCATTATGTAGACTTGGACCAGAGAAAGGATACAAGTGCTGGAATGCCACTTGTTTTTGTACATGGGGCTGGATCTTCCCTGATGATATGGACTCTACAGTTACTGGAATTTCGGAAAACTCACCGAGTTATTGCTCTCGATCTATACGGGCATGGTGATTCAGAAGATATTGGACATCCTCCAGATATCGAGAAGGGATTCACGGGCCAAATAGCTACATTGATGGACCATCTGGATATCGAAGAATTCGTTTTGGCTGGTCATTCAATGGGTGGTGGCGTTGTGATGTCCTACGCTCTTCGTGATGACGTAAGACAACCTAGCGCCCTGATTCTTGTGGGGACCTCTTCAGATCTAGACCTATCAAAAATTGGGATTGGTCTGGTTATTGAATCTCTTGAGGATCACACACCCAAATATGACATCGAAGAAATCAGTGCAGACTTCAAGACTTTCTCTTTAGCTAACTTCCAAGAGAATGTCACCAAATTTCATCCCGCAACCATTCTCAACGATCTAAGAGCGTGCCATGAATTTGATGTCACTGCTAGATTGAGCGAGATTGAAATACCCTCCTTTGTGATGGTTGGAGAGGATGATGACATTATCACTCCACACGTGGCAAACAGGCTTGACGAGGCACTCCCTCGGTCGGACATAGCTGTGGTCAAAGGAGGGGACCACTCTCCAATGGTCGAATCCCCTGAACCATTTAACCATCTTCTTCGAAAGTTTGTAAATTGGGTGGAAAAGAACAAAAACTGATGCTGAATCCTGATGACGGTTTCATATTTTTCTCAAAACCCATGAGCAACTATGTTCACGCTGAAACGATTGGCACATCACTTCTTGTCGAACGAAACCTTATTAGAGCCCTAAGCCCTTAACGCTCCATCAGATAACCAATCCTACTGCAGGTTATCCTTCGAAGGTTGTATCGTAATGAGTAGTTCATATGATTTCTTGTTCAAAGTCGTTGTCCTTGGGGAAGGCGCAGTAGGAAAGACCGCCGTCGTAACCCGATTCAGTCATGGATTCTTCAGAACTGATTACAAGACCACTATTGGCAGTCAGTTCGCAGTGAAGAATATCGACATCCGCACGTCAGCTAGTGAAAGCGTAACTGTAAAGCTGCAAATTTGGGACGTAGCTGGGCAAAGCCGTTTTCAGATTCTTCGGCCCATGTATTACAGGGGCTCAAGTGGTGGCGTTCTAGTCTATGATGTTAGCCGTCGACGAACATTCATTGTACTTGAAGAATGGCTGGAAGAACTATTCAAGGCAGTAGGTAAGAAAATACCCCTTGTACTTGTTGCCAACAAAACGGATCTTCCTGACCGTGTTGTTGAACCCTCCGAAGGTAAGGAGTTCGCAGAGAAGCATAACATGCCTTACATAGAGTCTTCAGCAAAAACTGGAGAGGGTATTGTAGACATTTTTGATAATTTGGGGCGAACGTTAGTTCAAAAACGGTCCCATGAAAATTGATCATGTCAATCTCCTGCATTTTCACTCTTTGCTAATCTACGGATTA
>JARGGA010000536.1 GCA_029210805.1 Candidatus Thorarchaeota archaeon | reverse complement strand
GTAGTAAACGAATATCTACATCCAAGATGGCTTCTCCAGGTATAACATTCACTTTTGTTCCGCCTTTCACCATATTGGGAGAAATTGTCATTTGGGAGAGTGCATGCATTAGCTTGGCCATTCCTGGATTGCTCTTGACAAGTGTGGAAAGCAACTTGGGTAAGGTTTTCGTATTGCCTGCCAACCGTTTTATCATCGCACTGACCCCCACTCCTTCGAGAATTGGTCTGATATATTGAGTATCTCTTGGAGGTTGGTATTTTGCAAGTCTTTGAACAGCTTCTGCCATGTTGACAACTGCATTGTCACTACCATAAGGTGTACTTCCGTGTTGTTCCTCGCCTTTGAAACGAAGTCGTAGCCATGCCATTCCCTTTTCAGCGTACCAGTATGTCATGCGCTTTTCTGCAACCGGTTCTCCCCCCTGCTCAGTAATCAAGTAGTCAACCTTGACTTTCTCTGGATGATTTACAACCATCCAATTCGTCCCATGTGTTCCTCCAGCCTCTTCATCAGCGACAATTAGAAGTTTGAGAGACCCCTTTGGTCTAAAGCCTTCTTTGTGAAGACGTGCAAAAACAACTGACTGACTGGCGACAAAGAATAACATATCGAGGGCACCGCGACCCCAGATACAACCATCTTTCTCTATTCCTTCAAATGGTGGGTTGCTCCATGTTTCTGGGTTATTCACTGGCACCACATCGACATGAGATGGTCCGAACATCAAACTTGGTCCTTCACCAGTGCCTTTGATTTCTGCTAGTAGGTTCCCTCTTTCAGGTGCTGATTCAAATACTTCAGATTCTATTCCATACGAATCCAAATATTTTCTTACTGTGTTGATATTTCGCATCTCTCCTCCTGGGGGATTTACACATTTGTTCCGAATCATTTCTATTAGCAGTGCCTTGGCTTCTTTAAGCATGATTAATTCGCCAAATAATGAAATCACCGGCTTCTAAAAAATGCAGTTACCGACTGTGCTGCATTGAACGAAAAGAAGATCTATATTCTTGCAATCCGGGGGTCTCTGGCCGGAGAAACCAGAGACTCCTCTGCTAGGTTGCGTGAACCCAGCGCGCAAAGAACGGCTACAACTCCAATCACAGGGAGACCGATTACTATGGGACCGATGAGGAGAACGGAGAGTGTGGAGATTGCGGAAAGGATAGTCAACGCCAGCCCATAATTTGTCTTGATTGTGTTCAACTGTCTTGTAGGACCGGCGTTGATTGGTGGTGTGCTGATTTTCGTCGTAACCATCTTATGCGCTTGCATCAAACGTTTGGGTGGCGCTTAAACGTTTGACAATTATCAAACGTATCGAAAGCATATAAACATTGTGAATGAAGCGATGTTGTATCAATAACCAGCATCTGCTAGGTTTACAAATAATTGAATATCACTTTGCCAAGGTAAAGAAGCGAGCCCTCTCATCTTCATCTTCGATTACGATTAAAATCCCTCTCTGAAGAAGGCTGTTGACCCTTTCCCGTACAATTCGGCGTGAGGCTGTCCCCCTCTCTCCTCGTATCGCAGCAGTGATCTGACTGATATTCAATGGTTGAGAACTATCCAAGATCTTTACAACGAGCCAAGAAATCTGGTCCTTCTTTAAATCCCCGAATTTGGATTCGAGGCGTTCCGCCTTTGTGAATTTGGTCATCAGTTTGACCATACCATCATAGAACTCGAAGCCTTCCCTGATAACTGCAGCCGATTCGCTGACCTCTTCGATACCTGGACCGATTCTTTCCATGAGGGTTTCCACCCTCTGGAGCCTGCTTGATATCTCCTCCAATCTAGACTGAACCTCTTCTAAACTCAATTGAGGTTTATATGCAGCCTCTTCATCAGGCTTGGATTTCGGATTCAAGTAGGACTCCATTCTGTTAAGAGCGTGTGGCATGATAAATGTGATGTCGAAGGCCATATACGCCAAAGGATTTAATCGTGGGAGTTGCCTCAACTATCTGGAGTACAAATATGCCTAACATAGAGTCAGATGCGAATATTGGAGAGAAAGTCACTCCAATCCGAGATATCTTCCATTTTACTCATTTCAAATCATTCTACACACTCTATGTTCCCATTGCTATTATCATAGGCGTCGTTGCAGGTCTAGCAATGGTTGTCTTTCAATGGCTCATTGTAGGATTCACCCAAGCTTTCTCGATTCTTCCTGTTTATGTGGCTCCTATTATTGGCGGTGCTTTCTCCGGTCTTCTCATATATCTTGGAAGAACAGAGGTACAAGGGAGTGGGATATCCACTGCTATCCAAATGACACATGAACCCTCTAGTCTTCCACGTGGAA
>JARGGA010000535.1 GCA_029210805.1 Candidatus Thorarchaeota archaeon | reverse complement strand
ACAGACTCTAGGCTTCATGCTGGCCGGTGTCCTCCTTGGAGTCCTCGGAATACTGACAAACGAGATTGTTCAGGCTCTTAGCTTCATGGTATCTCTCGCTCTAGGTTTAATTGGATACAACATTGGTCACGAACTCCACAGTACTCAGTTACAAGGTCGTATAATGAAATTACTTGGAATTGTAGTGGTGGAAGCTACTGCAGCTTTCGCTCTTGTTTCTATTCTAACTTACATGATTGTTGGGCAATTGCACATAGCAATACTATTTGGTGCTCTAGCAAGCGCCACAGCACCTGCCGCAACGGCCGATGTGGTATGGGAATGTGAATGTGAAGGACCTCTTACGTCTTCATTGATGTTTGTACTAGCTGGAGATGACATTGTAGCGGTTATTCTAACAAACTTTGCATTGGCTTATGCTGTGTGGTTTTACAATCCTATTGCAACTTCATTTGTGGTTATGTTAATTAATCCCATAATTCAGATAATTGGATCCGCAGTAGTTGGTGGAGGATTTGCCTATCTATTCCTGAAGGCAGTTGACCGCGAGAAGGATAGAGGGAAACTGCTAGAACTCGAATTAGGGATGGTCGTGCTCATTGTTGGATTGGTTGAATTCCTGGGATTCAGCGATATCTTTGCTGCGATGGTATTTGGATTCGTAGTGGGCAGATACATACCAAAAGATACCGATGCTGTACCGCACTTACTTCAACGTATTATGGCTCCTGTTATCATGATTTTCTTTGTAATGGTTGGAGCTAGAATGGCACATCTCCTAACACTTGAGATCGTCATTACAACTGTCATCATTGTAGCCATTGTCTATCTAGGTGGACGAACAATAGCTAAATACTTTGGCACTAGGATTGGCGCAACGTTGGTTGGTGAATCTGAGAGTGTGAAAAAATACCTTGGAACCTGCCTATTCTGTCAAGCAGGAGTAGCTCTAGGCCTTTCTTTCATAGTAGAGGAGCAATTTGTTGCCATTGGAGGTGCCGCAGCTGAAATGGGAATTTTGATACTGGGAGTTGTTGCACTTTCGACAATGGTCCTTGAAGGATTCGGACCCGTGTCCGTGAAATATAGCCTTAATCGCGCTGGAGAGATGCCTGAAGATCAGGACCTCTTCAATCCATCTGAAATCAGAACTATTGATATTACTCAACCTAAATCCTCTGAATTCTCATCACTTGATGAAGACGATTCTGAAGTGTGGCGAGACAAATAACTAGGGGTGCATCCTACTCTATACTTGATGAAAATGAATTCCGATTGCATTAGAGATAATTCTTGGCAGATTCTTTGTCGAGTTGTAAAACAGGAAGGAACGTGTCACGCTGGCCACAAAGTGGGGGATGAGGTACTCTTCACAGGCGATGAGGTCAAGGGCAAGATTTGCATGAGTGCAATGTATTCAATGATTCCCAAAATCTATGCGATGATGTACAATGCACGCTTCCCGTGGCTAAAAGACCAATGTGTGGCAACTCATGCTTGCCCTGATGGATTCAATCCAGTTATGTTTGAAGTTATTCGCAAGGATCCTGAATCATAATCACTCTATATCAATAACCTCTACCTCGGAGCTATCTTCACGTAACTCTGGATATGTTTCATTCAGGTCTTCCAAGATAGCTTCTTCAAGTTCCCTGTTTGACATGGTGATATTGAATCTACCATACCATCCACAATCCAGACAGTAATAGGCGGGTTGGAAACTACCAATGTATCCTAGATCAGCAAATGACGTTATTTCGACAAGACGTGCACTTTTACAGACAGGACAGATGACAATGTCTGCATCGATTCCTCTCCGCTTGTATTCGTCAAGCGCCTCTCTTACAGCCTTCAATCTTTGGATTTCCCGCAATTCTTTCTCAGAAAGCTGCCCAAGTGTCTGTGGAGTAGATGACAGAATATTCACCAATTTTTCCTTGGATTAGTACCATTATACAGTTTTCGTAGTGTAAGTTCTGTACTATAATCTCTTACTATATCCAGACATGCCCAATCAAATACCAATACAACCCGAGAATGAACGAAATCAACCAAACTCCAACGGCCAGAAACATCACCGGACGGGTTTTCTTCACTAGTTTGAGAGGCATCTCTTTCTTTGTCACAAACATGAGTGCCATAATTATCCCTAAGGTAATACCAATGAATCCTAGTATATCATGAGTAATCTGATACCAGTTCTCAGCAGGGCTTAGCATCGTTATGGGAAGCCGTTCAATTGCAATGGGGATCATCCATGCACCTACAGTTATCGCATGAATAAACACTGATGGATACACTGCTCTATGATGTAGCTTGAAATCCA
>JARGGA010000039.1 GCA_029210805.1 Candidatus Thorarchaeota archaeon | reverse complement strand
GACTGATCAGGATGAATAGGAATCGCATATTGTGGCATAATCATCAATATTATCATCAGACCAAGTACGAAACTTGTTTTTTCCACAAAATACCCCCAAATGGTACCTATATCGTTTCGAATATTATACTTTATGCTGGGAAGAAAGAATGGTGCGGAGGGCGAGATTTGAACTCGCGAACTCCTACGAGATATCCCGGTGACTCTCGGAAGTGCCACCTCTGGGACCTAAACCCAGCGCCTTTAACCTGGCTGGGCAACCTCCGCACAAGTAAGATATCGTCGGAACTAATCTGATTTTAACCGTTTTGGAATGAAAGACTCCTACTCCTTGGTTTCCCACGTATTACTGCATCGTGGGCATCGCCAGCTCTTCTTGTATCCTCCCCCGGTCTGGAGTTCCTTCCGAACCAAAGCAGTATCGTCGAATCCACAACGTGGGCAAATCACTGTACTCATTCTATAACACCACCTCTGATGCTTCAATTTTCTAATTTCTAGTTTGTCCCGATGTCATCCTATTCAGATGAATGCCTTTTGACATCATATAGCCTGAGGGGGAACAGGTCTTTGAATCATGCTAGTGATTCGAGAGATTGGGAGTTTTACCATCCCGCGGAGGTGAAGTAGTCCCAACAAGACAACAGTTCCTGCTGTTCCAATCATGGCCAAACCAATGAACAAGTCTATGAGAACAACCACCTGTGATGCCCCTGCTGTGCTGATGTTGATATACCCATCACTGCTTTCATAGGTGATATCTCCCTCGGTAAGTGTTGCATTCTCTGGGTAGAACTTGTTGGAATACTTCTCCAATGTGATAGATATTGGTTCATCACCAAAACTGACCTCTGATCCATCGATTAACCCTAGAACAAGACCCGACAATACCAAAGTACCACCAAACATAGGCAGGTACTGAGATATAGCATTATCATCAATCAACATATACCCCCCGACCAATCTGCCATCTGTCATGCTGCCAGTTATCGAGAATACTGCCGTATCAAGATACATGTCATAGGCATACCCCGCACTATCCTGCCATTTTGGATAGAAAGCAATCTCATCATAGTTCATACTCTCTATGAGAGAGCGTCCAAGCACGGTCTTTCCAAAGTAGAACCCAATTGAAACGGATATGTAGTGATGGTTGAGAGTAGGCTGATGATGCTGGTATAGAAACATGGCTTTGTACGCGCTCCGTATCAATAATGCTTCTGTTCCATCTTCCAGCTGAAATGAGGCACGGTATGTAAAGTCTCCAACTTCAAAAAGTGCCCTCTGTGCTCCGCCGCCGCCTGGTTCTTGTGCAGCAACAGGTTGTGTGAATATACTTGGCGCAACTGCCAATATTAAGACCAATAATAATACCCGTGCAAATCTACTCATAGCCGTATAACCTCATTTCGGATGATACTATCTGATACTTTTGTCTAAAATATAGTTGCGTTACCAGCAATAAACTGATTTTCAAGATGGCACCATTTAGTTTTCATACTCTGGATACGAAAGGTTCATATTTTATCCACCGTGCCTACTGCTCCGGCACATACGGGGACGTGGCCTAGTCCGGTATGGCGATGGGCTCCAGATCTGGGCGCATTTCGCGTTCAAAGATACGGGGTCAAAATCTGCCCGTCGTCCGAAGACACTCATCGATCGGGAGTTCAAATCTCCCCGTCCCCACCAAGTTTTTTCAATAGTTATTCTTCGCAGTCGATTTCTGGTGGAATGCAACTTAATGTATGATCAATACAATCTGAAAATTTGTCAAAAGAAATGGCAGGTGCTCCAAGTTCTTGACGTCTGCGATTGTCCAGTACATGCGCCTCTTCCACTTCGAATCTGAGCACTTCATTAGTCCCTGCATGCTTCAGAGCATCTCTCTGATTACTGAAGAAGGTCCACATTGCACCACATCCCTCAAAACCCCAAACATATTGACATTCTTCAGAATCTATCAGGTGTTTCATGCTTCATAATTGGCAGTTTTTCTATTAAGATATGAGAAAGTGGCCATGAACCTCCACCATCGAAATCAACCTTCTACGACTAATCACGCAATTTATCTCTTAAAATCGTCATAGAATGAACAGATAGAAACCATTAAAGGAATTCCCGAGCGAGAGCGTTTGATATACATGATGCAGCTTCTAGGCCAAACCGACCCGCTCGGTACCATAATTCAACTTGCATTCTTCGTCTTTATCATTATAATGAGTCTTTATGGCGCAAAGATACAGATGTGGCAGTTCTTGAAGCAAATTGAAACAGGCATGATAGAACTCAAGAGAATGGCTATTGAGTCCAGACAGACATCTATTGAAACCTTCAAGAAATTTGGCAAGGATGAAGAAGAAGTTGCCAAGGAATTGGACAGATGGCTTGACTACTTTACAATTATGCCAGTCAGTCTTGATCCTGCTGGGATTCTAGTACGCCTTGATTACCTTCTTGATGAGAGAAGGGACAGATTCCAAGAATTTGTTGGCGATCTGGCTCCAGATGCATCAGTATCAGAACAGCAGTCCCTTGAGAACACACTTGAAGTAACACAGGTTCTAAGCCTAATCTTCAGGATAGTTCGACACTTCTACCTGCTTGGTAAGAAGACAGGCAGTCAGATTATGATTATGCAGATACAGATGCAGCTGCCAGAAATTATGCAGCTTGCCAAGGCATACCATGATGCATTGGATGCATTTTCTGAGGGTAAGCCCATTGGGGACGGTATTGGTCCTCTAGTTGTCACAAAGTTTGCACGAGAATATGGTGCGACTCAACAGAGCTATGTACAGGAACTATCCCGTGAAGTTGGATACTATCCCGTAGAGGTTGAGGGTCGCACAGTATTTGCAGTACGAGCTACCGGACCTGGCGGTACTGTTGGGAAACCCGGTTTTGGAATCAAGACACTCGTGGAACAACACAATGGCAACATTGCAAGAATCATCACCATCGACGCAGCACTCAAGCTGGAGGGTGAAGAACTTGGTCGTGTTTCCGAAGGGACCGGAGCCGCAATTGGAGATCCTGGACCTGAAAAACACGCAATTGAAGATGCAGCCACTAAGAATAACATAGCAATCGAGGCCATCGTGGTCAAGCAGAATGAAGCCGCAGCTGTTGGAGTCATGGATAAGAAAATCCTAGATTCCGTACCCGAAGTGATTGAACGCATCAAAGTCGCAATTAAGAAACGCACCTCGCCTGGTGACAAGATCATCTTGGCAGGGATAGGCAACACTATCGGTATTGGTCTTTGAGGTGGCTATTGATGGGTATTATATCTAAAATAATTGGAGCCTCCTTTGCAGGTATTGGTGCTGTGGTCATGTTCCTAGGAATGAACGACCCGGTTTGGTCCTATTTGTGGTTCTTTGCAGGGATCTTCTTGATGTCTGTAGGATTAAGTCTGATAACTGGTGGGAGAAAACCGGCCGAAACTGAACCACCTCCGCCTACCGTTACAGATATTCGTTGTGACAATCCTGAGTGTGATTTCAAGGAAATTAGAAACTTCGAATCAGGTGACTATATCCTAAAACCTGTGAACGCAAAATGTCCAAAGTGTTCTGGTAGCATGACAATTGAAGGCGTCTATGTCGTAAAAGAAGACAAAGACGCAGAAAAAGACAAAATCTAATCGAATTTTGTCAGAATCACTGGGTCAGTTTCTGAGATATATACGGTATGCTCAGACTGGCTCACTGGTCTTCCTTTTCTGGATGCCTTAACCGGGATTCCTATTATCGTTTTGGCCTTCAACAAGCCTCTAATCTCATCAAACAAATCTACATCTTTGGAGGCTGTGCCAATCCAACGTGCGGAAAACGGAAGCGGGCCATATTTCTTATGGAGATGGTCTCTGAGTTTGGCTTGAGTGCCTTCAAGAGGGACATCTCTTCCTGTATTTGCATAGATATAGACCAGATCTGTATCAATTACTGTGCCTGCGCCATTGGTAGCATATGGTTCAACCGCATAGACTTCGCCTACTTCTATTACCTCTGGACCTCGTGTTTTCACATTGGGTATATTCTTTCCAGCATGTAGGACCCATCTCTTCATGTTATGTCCGGTGAGATTGCTGATGGGTTTGAGCCCATAGGCTTTGATTACCCGTTCAATGGTATTTCCAATGTCCCCCACCTTAGTACCAGGCATCATCATGGAAAGAGCCTCGTTGAGAGCATCATCTGTTGCAGCAACAAAACCCTCGAGAGTCCCATCAATATCGAAAGTTCTTGCTACATCTGACAGATATCCATCCACTTGGGCACCGAGATCTACTTTTACCAAACCTGAATCTGGGATAGTGCTTTTGTCCCCTACAGGGGAGGTATAGTGTGCGGCAACATGGTCTATGGAGATGTTACAGGGAAATGCAGGCCGAGCCCCATATTCAATGATTTTCTTTTCAGCCTGAGTGCATAAGGAGATGAGTTTCTTTCCAGGTACGATCTCCTTTTCCATCTCTTTCAGAACTCTAGCGGCTATTTTTCCCGCTTTTTCTTGAGAAGTATTAAGGCTAGATGACATGGTGATACATTTCTAGAAGAGTAATCTCGCTTCTTAATTTGTTCCATGCACGCGTCTTGTGAATCTGGACTTCTAATCCCGTGAAATGAGAGTAATAATACACTTGCTGCGGTCCTTAGAATCCCGAACTGAAACAACCTGTGAGTTCTGTTTTCCTGCTATCCTTTTGAGTTTCTCATGTGAGTAGATATAGAGAGCAGAACTTGAAATCATAAAACCAAAACCTGGGAACGAGAAGAGCATTGTCGATATGGCCCCCCAATCCCATGGCTGGTAGGGAGAAACCAATGGTGACACCTGTGAGATAACACCAACTAGGATGAAACCTAATACACCGAACCATGGTAGATACAACGTGGTCAGACGCTCACGCCTGCTCAATCTTATACTTTCCTCTGCAAGGACTTTCGAGAAGATGGCCGTATAGCGGGGATAGGTCATAAGTCCTAAAACGCCACCAATGACCATTTCTAAGACTAGCAAGGGCTTGATGAAATCACTTCCAATAGCTTGTACCAATGCAACATCGATGGGAGTGTTTGTAACCAATATAAAAGGCGAGAGAAGATAGTCCACCATAGTGAGGAAGAAGAAAGAAGGAAGAATCAAGGTCATTACTGCATAGAATTCATATAGATTCCAGTAGTTATTCTTGATAGGCATATTCATTCTCTCTTCTTCTAGCATATATAATCGCCTCATCTGATATAGTGGCCATCATCAAAAACGATGCCGACTCCTATTCCCTGATTGCCTGTATATAACCACCAACCACAACCGATTTTGATTAACAGCTCGACATCTGATGGATGCTTATAGAAAACCCATCCGGATCCAGTTTCATCCATTAGCCAAACATTAGCTAGCCATGCTGCTGTTAGTCCCAAACCCGTAAGGAGCGCCGCAATTGCCATGAGGAACGGCGTCACTTCAATTCCTATGATGGATACTGCTGCTGCAATTCCCAGGGCATAGAAGAAGTCGGCAAGAGCAAGAAGTCCTCCTAGCTTCCAGAAAGTAACCAAATCACGAGCAATATGATCGGCCCGGACTCCAAGATTCGCATCAAGAGTAAATGCATCATTATAACCGACACCCAGTGTCTGATAATACTTCTCATAATCAGGATGATCATAATACACTGTATTTGATGGGTCTACATTATAAGCGTCCCAAAATATGCCGCTATAATAGAAATCATAGGTTGGTGGATCTCCAGTTCCTCCTCCGCCATCGTCATAAATCATTCTTAGGAAATTAGGTTCTACAACGCCTAATAGCATCTTCTCTACAAATCCTGCAATCCCTTTCAGACGAAAGTGGTCAAATGATTCGTAATCATTTTGATGGTTGTAATAGATAGCTAGAGCAAAATCAGCTCCAACTTGAGCATCTATTTTATTTGGGAATCCCACCCAAGTCTTTCCTGCATCTGTTTTCATTATGTCGCCAGAATAGCAGGCTAGTGCAATGTGCTCCATTGAAGCAGATGTATCAACAATCAGATGAAAATCATTCCAATCTAGAACTTCTTTATTCACAATAGATATGTCCCACGTGTCCCACGTAAAACACCGTATCATATGCATTTGCAACAATTGATTTTAGTTCTCTAATGCTTTCGGGTTTTATAATCTGTGCGTCGTCTACATTATCAGACAAATATTGCACTGTGTTTTCAGTTGTTTGATCTTCTGTGATTTGCACAATAAGTGGAGTCATAATTTTTCCATACATTTGAAATGCTGCTGGAGCTCCAGCGGCAACTACAAACACAATGAGAATTACTCCTATTATCTTATATTTTTCAGTCATTTCTAATTCCTTCAATCCACGATAGATTGATGGGTTGAGTGATATCACAACCCATTAGGACATTGTACTTCGGTAGACAATATAGATCCACCTAAGGAAAAGATCCAAAGTGAAAAGGTAATAGTCAAAACTTTGCAAATTCGATAGCATACGAATCCTAAACAGAGTATTGATTTTTGGCCATACTTGTCATTAGCTACTGGCTTTCCCACAGAGTCGCAAAAATCGAAACATGGAAATGGCCTATGAGAATAACATTCTGAGGCGACCAGAATGAAAATATCCTACGTGGTACATTCCACAATCAATCTCAAGTCAGAATGGATGGAGAGTTAGTTTGTTCCATACACGCTGCTCTCTATTCATCAGGACGCCGAGTAGAAACAATTGCCCCGTTTTCACCAACAAACATACTATGTTCGAACTGTGAAACCATACCCTTCTTGCCTTCTATGAGTACGGGGTAGCCATGAATTGCACCTGCACGTTGAAGATTTCTCACCGCAGCATCAATATCGATATCCGTTTTTATCCTGTGTAGCCACCGGGATGTCCATGGTAGTGTGCCAAATTTCTGACGAGCAATATTCCGAATCTGGAGTGTCAGTCTATCGAGTTTTTTCTTACTTCCCATGTCATTGGAGAATATATACGACTCCTTCGCTCCAGTAACCGTACCATTTCCATTGGTGCTGAAAGGCTCCACTGCGAACATTTCTCCAAGGTTCATCTTAGGCGCTATCGACATTGAAACGTTGGGCACATTCTTTCCTGCATGCAGGCTCCACTGTTTCAGTTGATGACCTGTGAGCTGGTGAACAGGCTTGAGACCGTATTTCTTGATGGTGCGTTCTATTGCTGCTCCAACTTCCCCTACACTGACACCCGGTCTGACTGTATGAATCGCTGCTTCTAACGCTTCCTTTGCAGATACAACATATTTCTCGTATGACCCATCAAGATCAATAGTGACTGCAGTGTCTGAAAGATACCCATTTACATGAGCCCCAATATCGATTTTTACAAGCCCTTTGTCAGGAAACACCTTCTTATCGGCGTGGGGACTGGTATAGTGGGCAGCCTCTTCGTTTATTGATACATTACAAGGAAACGCAAGACCCGTAGCACCACATTCAAGGATTCTTTTTTCAGCAAGCACGCACACATTCAGTACTTTTGCACCGGGTTTTACTTCTTTCATTGCATCACTTATGGCTCGAGCAGCTATCTCTCCTGCCTTCATGAAATCAGGGTGCGGTTGTACAGTCATCAAGATATCCTCGAAATTAAGAAACTTTCAATGAGGTATTAATCTTCGTCTAGTGGCGACTTTGGCATTTCGAAACATAGAAGAGTCAACCACAGATACCTATCTCTGAGGAGATTCTCATGCAGGTTACTTACTTAGGACACGCGAGTTTTTCAATAAAATCGGATGGAAAGACAATTTTTGTCGATCCCTGGCTTAATGGTCCAACCTCTCCCATCAAGGTGGGTGACGTTACAGAGGCTGACCTATGCCTAGTAACACATGACCATGGTGATCATGGCTATGCTGAGGCAGTAGAAATTTGTAAGAAGACCGGAGCAACCTTTGTGGCCATCAATGAGTTAGCCCTTAAGGCAAAAGAGGATGGCGTTGAGAATGTACACACCTTGAACATTGGGGGTAGTGTCGAGGTTGGTGGTGTTACAGTCACCCTCGTCCAAGCCTTCCACTCGAGCACTCTTGGTACTCCTACAGGTTTCATCGTCAAACTTCCTAGTGGTACTTTCTACCATCCTGGTGATACAGGTCTCTTTTACGATATGAAACTCTTTGGAGAGTTATACGATATCGACCTGTTCTTTGTTCCAATCGGTAGCTACTACGTTATGGGTATCAAAGAAGCAGTCAAGGCCACAGAATTAGTAGGTCCAAAAGTAGTGATACCAATGCATTTCGATACATTCCCTGCCATCGCTGCGAACCCCAAGCAATTCTATCAAAAAGTTACTGATAAGGGGAAGACGAAAGTCGAGATAATGAAACCAGGTGAAACAAAAGAAATCGATATTTAACATAAGGTGGCCGATGCCTGTTTCCCAGCACACTAACTCCCAGCATCACAGCATCAGATATTCATCCGGCTCCACTGAGCTGTCTCGTGTCGGGTATTATGACATCAGCCGGCTGCCAATGTGCGAACCTTGGGTTGGCTATGCAGTCATACACAGGACATTCATCCCTATCATGCAAGTCCGTTTTAGTTCGTCCAATTGGTATTCGGCAGACTGTATCTGGTGTAACCACCAGACGTATGTAAATGGAATCTCTTTCTTTATCAGGATTTTCAATTGGCGCCTTCCGGCTGAAACCCTCAAAAATGAGTATTTTTGTGAGGTAAAAGGGTGCGCTAACGACATGTTCAAAAGGTATCAAAGGGCAGACAATTTTGAGGCAAAGGTGAGCACAGCTCAAATCGCCTCAAAATCATCATTCACATATTACAATACCGCGAAGTCCCCGACTCATCACCGAGAGAACGTCGGTAAGAAATCGCCATGCGGTATCATAGGCTATTATCACTCACACATTCATCCTATCACAAATTTCAAACCTGTATCAGGGCGGTACCCTGACTCACTGCAGCGAAAAGTGTGCAGATCGAGCATCGAGAGATTAACTCGAATCCAAAGGAAGGAAACTGAGCGTTAACAACTCGGTAGCTGATACGAGGGCATGCGGTAATCATAGGAGACGTGTATTAAGATAGGAACAGGTGACTTTGATTCAAGCACCGCCAAATACGTCATTCGCGCCAAAATTGAAATCGATGGCGTTGTTGACAAGCCCGATGTTGTAGGGGCCGTCTTCGGTCAGACCGAGGGCTTACTGGGGGAAGACTTGGATCTACGTGAACTTCAAAGAACAGGCAGAATCGGTAGAATCCAGATTGCTATCAAAGCAACAGGAGGTCATAGTAAAGGCGAGATTGTTATCCCAGTTTCTCTAAATAAGACCGCTACCGCAATACTTGCTGCAGCTCTTGAAACAGTTGATCGTGTAGGACCTTGCACTGCAACCGTGACTCTTCAGAAGCTCGAAGATATCCGTGGAGCAAAAAGACGAAAGGTAGTGAGCAGGGCAATCAGTATTCTAAAAGGATGGGAGGAAGATATCTCCCCCGGAACTGACGAAATAACCGATGCCGTTTCAAAGGCCGGTAGGAAACCACTTGGAAAATACGGACCGGACAAGCTTCCAGCGGGTCCAAATCTTAATTCAAGTAAAGAAATTATTATTGTTGAAGGTCGTGCCGACATCATCAATCTGATGAAGAGTGGTATTAGCAATACAGTAGCAGTAGAAGGGACAAATATCTCAAAATCAATAGCTGACCTTACTAAAAAACGAGGCAAGACAGTTATTGCTTTCCTTGACGGTGACCGTGGTGGAGATCTTATTCTTCGCGAGCTTATGCAGATGGCAAAGATTGACTACATTGCCAGAGCTCCGGATGGTAAGGAAGTTGAAGATCTCACCCGTCGTGAGGTAACTAAGGCACTTCAAACAAGAATTCCTGCTGAAAAGGCTCTTGCTCTCGTTAGTGGTAAGAAACCTTCCCCGAATGGGAAGACGCGGCCATCACTACGAAAAGCATCTAGAGAACCACGAGAAGAAGTTGTTGAAGAAAAACCTCGTCGAGCACCCCCAACAAGAAGCAGGGCTCCAGTTCGCAGGGCGCCAGAAATCGATGAAATATATCGTAAAAAGGCCGATGCGCTAAAAGAGTCCTTCAAAGCTACTCTATTTGATGAAAACAAAAAGGAAATCATCGAATGCGGAGTAGCAGAACTTGCAAAGACACTTGAGGCTCAAGAAGCAGTGGCAGCAATAGTTTTTGATGGAGTTGTAACTCAACGATTAGTGGATATTGCAGTGAACAAGAAAACATCTCTTCTGGTTGGCGCTGCAGTAGCCGATTTAGAAGAACGACCTCGCGGAATGACTATTGTCACATTCGAGGACCTGTCATAGATTCTATTCAACGCATATGATGTGAAGATGCGATGGATTCGTTCCATCGCTATTCACAGTCTTTCTTTTTCTTCAATATGTGATGACGTATTACTCACATTCAATTCTCGCAGACATTCTATCTACATGCGGTACAAACGTACGAGGACTTGTGAATTGACGTCAATCCTAGAAGGAATCACTACAACAGCAGATATCACACTCAGTAATGACCCTCTTGAAAGGGTAATAGGACAACAACATGCAGTATCTCTCGTACAATCTGCTGTGGTCCAAAGAAGGCATATACTTCTCTGTGGCGCCCCAGGTATAGGAAAATCGATGCTTGCTAGAGCTGCATACTCATTACTTCCTCCTCCAAAGGACGAAGTATGGCTTCAGCGGAACGTTTCAAAACCTGATCGCCCTCTTGTGAGAGTAACTCTAATCGAGGATGAATCCAATACTGACGAAACACCAAAAGAAGAAATCGATTTAACATACATTCGACCCGAGACATTACCATTTGAGATTGCAGCCAAAATGGGTTATAGATGTCCTGCATGCGGTGCATTTTCACACCCAAGCCAAAGTGTTTGTATGGACTGTCAAGGACCAAAACGATTAGATTGGAGTGAAACTGCATCATACCATGGGCTTCTACGCGAACTATCTGTAATATCCGAGCCTGCTCAGACATCAGTGACTCGTATAGAAGGAACTTACAAACTTACGTACCGTAGAACATTCGATGATACAATTATGGTTCTACACGAGAGAGAATTCGATACCATTGCAAAACCAACAACCGTTGAAAATGATGATTATCGCGTTCTGGTATCACGCGATTCTTCTAGATTTGTTCATGTAAGCGGGTCTAGTCCAGTCGAACTTCTAGGTGATGTCAAACATGACCCATATGGAAGCGCTGAATCGTTAGGTATGGCCGCACATCTACGTGTGGTTCCTGGGGCAATTCACGAAGCCCATGAAGGTATTCTCTATGTGGATGAGATTGCATCTCTTGGTGAGTACCAGAAGCATTTGCTTACAGCAATGCAAGATCGAAAATATTCTATCTCTGGGCGAAATCCCAATAGTTCCGGGGCAGCGGTGCGAACGGATGACATACCATGTGATTTCCTACTCTTTGCTGCATGTAATGTTGAGGACCTGCCTGGGATAATCCCGCCTTTGCGGTCAAGGATTCGTGGATATGGATATGAAATAATGCTTAACTCTACAATACCTAAATCGGATCAAAACATCCATGACTTGGTTCGTTTCACGGCACAGACAGTTGAAGAAGATGGACGGATTCCTCATCTGACGGCAGATGCAATAGAATCTGTGCTTCAGGTTGCAGAAGATATGGCATTCCGCCTGGATGGCCAACGTAATTCATTCACTCTTCGTCTTAGAGAACTTGGTGGTCTTGTAAGAATTGCAGGAGATCTCGCTGTCCAAGATTATGAAGATTTGATTTTGCCAAAACATGTTCTGAAGGCCGAATCTCTAAGTCGAGGGATTGGCAACGGAGATGGAACAAGTCCCTATCCGAATAGAAGTAGAGAAATTTCTAAACCTCCCGGAGACTATTTCTTCTAATATCTGTCTATGCCATTCGGTGGCATATTGAAAGTCCTTAAGCGCATTCTCAAAGAAGGTAAAGTCAAAATCAAGATCGAATTTCTTGATGATCTCTGGCAAGTTTACAATGTAGTGATTCCAGGTGATACAGTCATATCTAGAACAACTCGTCGAGTGCGTGTAGGAGACGATGAGGGCCGTAAACAGGAGAGCTTTCGCAAACCAATGACGCTTGAAATCAAAGTGGAAGATGTTAACTTTCATTCATTTTCAAACAGAGTGAGGCTCAAAGGGATAATCTTGGAGGGTCCATCGGAGTATGTGACTAAGGGGACTTATCATACAATCAATATTGAAACTGGCGACACACTCACTATAATCAAAGAACGATGGCCAAAATATTTACTGGATCGACTAACAAAAGCAGAAAAAGACGGGAAAAGCCCCATTGCATTGCTTGTAACAATCGAAGATGGTGTAGCAGAGTTGTTCTTGGCGGCTGACTTTGGTATACGAGAAGTAGTTCGCATACGAACAAGCATTTCAAGAAAGCGCGGTGATCAGAAATCTCATGATGCTACCATGCGTGAGTTCTTTATAGATGTCACAACAGCACTGAAATCTCAGCTGGAACAGAGTGAGATAGGCATCATCATTATTGCTGGACCTGGCTTTGTAAAAGACCACTACAAAGATCATCTTCTTAGTGCAGGAATCAAGAACTTACCTTCTGTTGTGGCCGAGAGTACGAATTCAATCGGAATTCCTGGCGCAAAAGAGATACTCTTCCGTGGTGTGATTTCCACGGCGGTTGAAGGAATCAAATTAGAAGAGGAAACACAGCTAGTTGATGCCATAATCGAACATATTGCCAAAGATGATGGTCTTGGAGCATATGGACCTGCAGAGGTCAAGAAAGCTGTACAATTTGGTGCAGTAGAGAATCTACTTGTGACCGATAAACGTCTGAGAGAGGGCGACGACAAGCACCGCCGGTGGATGGACCAGATGATTCGAGATACGGAATCAGCCCGAGGCAAGTTCCATATTGTTTCAACAGAACATCCAGCAGGTGATCAGTTGCAGAATCTTGGTGGTATTGCAGCTCTACTCCGCTACCGAATTGATCGGTAGTCAGAATGGTTCGAATAAAGTCTGAAGCCTATCCCATGATGGGTATTCATAGACTATACCCATCTCTAATTTCTGCTTCTTGGCAAAAAGTCGCTTCAAATCCTTAGCTAACTCTTCAAGGACCCATGGAGCAATCTCAATTCTTTGCCGTGTAGAATCAACATTCATCAGATCAGAGGGTACATCGTATTCATTTTGTAATGTATTGTATATTGCTGTCAAATCCTCAATGTCAATCTGTTGTCCATGTATAGCTCTGATTACTCCCAATATTAGAAGAGGGTCATCGTCATCACGAAGCTCGAATGGCCTGATTACTCGCTCCAATCGCCTTTCAAGACGATTACGTAACTGTATTGCGTCTTTGTATCTTGCTGTGCAAAAATGCACAGTAATATCTTTCAGATTCTCCGTAGCCCACTCAACTACCTCTATTGCAGTTTCAGCACTACCTTGTACACTTGCTTTTTCTAGGCTTGTCAATTTCATTCCCATTGACATTAATCGTTCAAAATTGGTTTCACTTGTCTCTAATTCGTTTAAGTTGACGAAACTAACACCGATTTGTTCAGCTCTTTGTGCCAAATCCATCAATTGTCGCGTTTTTCCAGGAATTGCGGGAACTTCTATTCCCACACTCATAGTTGTCTTTAGTGCACGTTCGATTCCGGACCAATCTGTGCCCTGTGGATGGAATCGAATTTCATCCAGGCCCACTCTTTCGAGTTCAAGAAGTTCCTCAGAAGTGATATCCGCCTTGCTAGTGTAAAGATGAAGGTGGAATTTTTTCCCAAACTCATGTTTTAACTTGGTGATGAAATCAAGAGTTCTTTCCAATCTACAAAGAGGGTCTCCTCCACTAATGCCTGCTCCCTCTGCTCCTATTGCATTAACCTCTTCAAATATGCCCTCGTCATCTGTTACTAGCATTTCATCTGCATATGTACTGTCTTGATTGGCTCTTTCTTCTGACAAGGGACAATAGTAGCATGAACTATCACACAATCCGGTGACAAAGAGTACCATTTTGGTCCCTTTTGCGCATAATTTGCATCCCTTTGGTAGTTCTCCTACTATCTTGGAATCTCCATTCAGTTCTCTTACCTTTCGTTTCATGGGATTCATCTCATGTTACTCTCTTCTTTTGATTGTTCTTCGGAGTGCGGGATCGCTATCTGCAAGACTCTTTGCTGCTTCTTCAAATGTTTCATCATCTTTCAATAGGTACGTACGATAGACCCCTGTACGTCCTACTTCATCTCTTCGGGCCAAGACCCTCGTACGCTCCTGCGCGATTGATACACTTACCCCTAATTTCTTCGCAGCATATGATTCGTAACCGATGACACCTTGTTCAATGTGTCCTCTTTCGGTCGGTTCGATTAGAATCAATCTTTTGTCGACACCTGGAACTCGATTATGGTTCAAAATGTCATCTAAATTGATCATTCCCCCCCACTGATAGAACTCTCTTTCACGTGACATCATTTTGAACATTGGAAAGCTAACTACTATTTCATTATCTAAATGGAGGTGTCCCTTGAGTACTGATGATGGTGTAGCCTGCACTAGCTCCCTTCTAGTTCCAAAACTCAGGATGATTTCTATTCGATAACTGGAAACAGCGTGAGGTACAATAATGTCAATATCAGAGGATTTTGAAACATCGCCTCTTGCCAAGGACCCATAAACATGAGATTTGATTCCACCCTCTTGAAGTGGAAGTAGGATATCTGCTGCTCTTTCTCTTAGTCTAGCAAGCGTTTTCCAGTGAACTTCATCATAATTCACTGCTCTTTTTTCATGTAGAACCTCTGGTTTTCGGGCCATTCTTGTCAGACAACTCCCTACTGCTAATCTCATCCAAAAGTTTGCATGCCTTACAGGTATCTGCTGCAGTTGGAGACCCGCACTGCAAGCAAGTAGAAGTCACATATTTCTTAGGTTCCTGTAACAATGCATCTGATATGGATTCTCCGGAACGAAGAATGGCTGTCAATGTTCCCGGCCTCTTATGTTCCATCTCATTCAAGAACAGTCGAATATCATTTCTGCAAGCTTCGACCGCATATGGACAGGGAATATCATGATATGGAAGATTCAGATGATGTGCATAGGCAACAACATCCCGCTCGCTTAGCTCGATTATCGGTTTGATCCGTGGTATGAATCCTTGGATTGCACTGCTTCTTGGTTTATTCGTTCTACCAATTCGACGACCATCCCCTCGCATTATGTTCATCATAACAGTCTGAGCTTCGTCATCCATGTTGTGTCCAGTTGCAACAACATCCGCCCGAAGCTCCAATGCTGCAGTATTGATTGCACGACGTCGAAGAACGCCACAGTATGAACACGCTCCAAGAGGTTTACTCTCATCTCGTGTGTTTACAATATCATCCAAGGCCATATCGAACATGTCATGAAACGAACGAACCTCAAGCTTGAGGCCTAATGTTTCAGCAAGTTTTCGTGCAGCACTTAGAGCTTCATCCCGATAGCCTTTGATACCCTCATCTATTGTAAGAGGAACCAGTTCGGATCCTGGATAGTTGCGTTCAATGCGATGCATGACATCAAGTAGAACTGCACTATCTTTTCCTCCAGATATAGCAACTACAATTCTATCATTTGCTTCCAGCATTTTATTGCGATTTATTGTCTTCCGAACCCTGTCTACAGTCGTTTGTACAAGACATGCCTTACATAGACGCTCCGAGGTGTACCTTCGTAGATACACTGCATCCTGTCCACATTTCGAGCATATCACAGACATACTAACGACTCCAGTGACGATTGGTCCCTGGAATCCTGTTAAGATTATTCATCTGGTTCATAGCTGGCCAATGCTATCTCAATCGTGTAACAGTCACTCGTCTGACTCGTCTTCTTCGGTGTCTACTTCTTCTCCAAAACCATGGAATTGTTTTGTCTGTACTGCAATCTTGGATGTACGGAACTGGGCTGCGTAAATCACATCATCCAATACTTTGTGCCATTCTGCAGGTGACAATGTTGCTCTCAGATTCTTGCATGCGTCTGCAAGCCTTTCAACCCGAGCAAGTGATTCAACTCTATCTTTCGAGTGACGTCTCTCGTCTTACAACTGAAGTGCTTGACCTTTCAAAGCCTCCCAGTCTGTATCGCCATTTGACTGGATGATCAATTTCATTCTCGCTAGTGGCTCTTGCCAAGAACCTGGAAGGAACATTGACAGGTAGTTTGTGAATGCTTTTCTTGCTCTCTCTCGAGCATCGCCTGTCGAAATAACCTGTGCGGTAATCATAATCCATCATAACCTATTTCTCATAATTTGATGAGTGCACATCAACAAGAAACTTCTGTGTTCCACCCCTCTCTTGCCAGTGTTGCCACCTCTTAGCAAATTCTCATGGACTTTGCCAAAATTAGCAAGAGCATTGTCTGTCATCATTGAGATGAGGTCCCTCCTACAGACCTAGCCTCTTTCTCCTGTCCTTGTACTGGTTCATCACTCCCAG
>JARGGA010000534.1 GCA_029210805.1 Candidatus Thorarchaeota archaeon | reverse complement strand
GAAGACGAAGGTTTTGATTTGTGGTCAATTGAGGGCCTAACAGTTTCTGGCAATACAATCACAAATGCACGGATAGGAATCCAGACCTCTTTACTAGTCAATCCCTCATTTGAGAACAACGTTTTGGCGGATTGTGGTTTCTTCCTTGGTGGAAATCATCCGATAATCTACTACAACTTCACAATGAGCGGTAATACAGTCAACAGCCTACCAATATACTTTGGAATGCACGAAACCTCAGGAACTCTAAATACCGATGATTATGGTCAGGTTCTCTTAGTAAACTGTAGCAACTTTGCCATCACAGGCGGCGTTATGGAACGAATTACGATTCCAATTGAGTTGCTTCATTGTGACTATATCGATATCACCGATCTTACTTCGATGTACAATAGCTATGGTGTCTATCTCTATGCCTCAGCAAATGTCACTCTTTCAGACTCCTACGTAGAGGGATTCGTCACTTCGGGTTTCGGCTCTTTTGGCTTCTCAGCAGATAATTCGTATGATGTGATTATCCAAGATAGTGCGTTCATACGATGTATAACTGGTAGTAGCCAATATGGAGTTCTAGACTTTGGGGGTTGTGTCGATGTCAACATCATCAATTGTGAGATCTCTTATGGTCTGACTGGTCTTTTCTTTGCGGATACAGACAATATCACAATACTTGATTCAGAGATACTTCACTTCGATGAATACGGAATCAGATTCTATCAGAACCCAGCTCCGTGCACGTACATCCACATAGAACAAAACATGGTCTACAATTCAACAAGAGGAATTTATGGAGATCAAGCTGGTCAATGGATGATAAGGAACAACACGGTTATGCATAACTCGATCTATGGAATTATGTGTGGAGGAGGTAGTGGAGATTACGGTAATATTACTCTCAACACAATCGAGAGCAATGGATATGGAATCCGCATCTCATCCGCAGATTATCACTACATCTATAATAACACCCTACGCTGGAACGACAATGGTATCTACTTCAACGGCATTTCCGATGGCTCACTTGTTTGGAACAATATCATTGCATTAAGTACAACTGACAATGGTTACGACGATAGATCGGGCAATTTCTGGAATGTTTCGACTCAGGGCAATTCATGGGACGATTTTGTAATTCCTGCACCTTACGATGTTGACGGTGATACTACAGATGAGCATCCAACTCGTTACCTGCCAACCATGCCTATCATTAACCAACCCTTGGACTTCTACTATGCAGAAGGTAGTGAGGGTAATGAGATTACATGGCATCCGTTTGACGATGCACTTAGTCATTGGGAGCTTGTGATCGATGGTAGTGTCTGGGTGGGAGAAGCGTGGGATTTTGTTGATATCACGGTCAATGTAGACGGGTTAGATTACGGACCTCATACAGCAATACTTACGGTTTGGGATGTTGATCAGAATACGGTATCTGATACAATCCAAATCATTGTCTTTGACGATACTCCCCCCACAATTAGCAATGCACCTAATACTGAGGCATTTGTTGATGGCTCTGGTCAGACACTCTCTTGGACAGTTTCGGACCTTCATCCAGACACATATATCCTATTTGTTGATGGAGAGGAATTTGCAACAGGCACATGGACAAGCGGTGTGCTGGAAGTCAATATTGATGGCTTAGAAGAAGGCGTACGCGACCTTCAAATGGTCATCAGCGACATTGATGGTAACACTGCAGTTGATCCAGTGGATGTGCTTGTTATCGCAGACGGAGACAATCCAACAATCGATTCTCCTGCTGATATTACATACACGGAGGGTACAACAGGTAATGTCATAATCTGGACCCCGAGTGATGCGCATCCAGATTTCTTTGAGGTTACTGCCAATGGAAGTGTATTGGTTTCAGGAAGCTGGGGAGGAGCCCGAATTGTACTCAATGTTGATGGATTACAGCCAGGAACGCACAATTTCGCGCTCACAGTCACAGATGGTTCCGGAAACGAAGTATCTGATACGGTGAGAGTCATAGTACTTGCTATTGTTGGCGAAACGACTCCGCCGCCTCCATTGGACCTTGGACCAATCCTGATTATGGTGGGCGTGGCCGGTGCTGTGGTCGTCGTGATAGTAGTAATCTACTTCATCAAGAAGAGAGGCTCAGCTTAGCGTCAGAAGAATACTATAAGAGATCCGGATAATTACTCCGGATCTGCTCTTCTTTTTTTTAATCATTATAGTTTGAATTCCTTGGTGCGATCTATTTAGTTCGTGAATACTATAGAGAAACAGAACCGAATGAATGTGAATACTATATTGAAGAAAGGGTTGGTAACATCTGCTAAAAACCCGGACAAACCCGGA
>JARGGA010000533.1 GCA_029210805.1 Candidatus Thorarchaeota archaeon | reverse complement strand
CATTCATGGAAGTTCTTGTTAGTAAGACCTGGCTAATCAAACAAGTGACTGACGGGCTCAGTACTAAAGGACTATTCAATCTAAAGGAAAAATGTGATGCCTTGGATTTGGATGTAGATGACGTAGAACCAGAACTTGAAGGAAGATTAGGCGAAGATAATTTGCTACTGGATCAGTGTGGGGTTTTGGTTTCTCGAAGGTGGGTTCATCTCCTGAAGACGCATGTGAGAGAATCTGGGCCTCTAGTTGTATCTCCCTTTGCTTTGACTCAGGGGATTTCTACACGAACCGCAGTGTGCCTTCTTCGAGCGCTTCTCTCAGGCGTTTATGTTGCATCAAGTGACACATTTTTTGCCAAAATCTGAATTTTATATAAAATATATACGACACCATATTGCCATTGGAACGGTATATATGAGCAATTACTTACACTGATGCTTGGAGTGTTTACATTTGGCACGTAAGACTACCTTCAAGATTCGACAGATGAAAGAAACAGGCAAGAAGATTGTCATGCTCACTGCTTATGATGCTCCTACTGCCAAAATTCTGAGTGATTCGGGTGTTGATATCATCCTTGTTGGAGATTCAGTAGGAAATAGCCTCCTTGGGTACGAGAGTACAATTCCTGTGACACTTGATGATATCATACATCATTGTGCCGCGGTTTCTCGTGCAAAACCCAAAAGTTTGATTGTCGGTGATATGCCATTCATGAGTTACAAAGTGAGTGAAGAGCAAGCGTTGGAAAACTGCGCGCTCATGCTTCAAGTAGGTGGCGCAGAGGCTGTCAAAATTGAAGGCGCTGGGCGTGTCACGAAGATAGTGGAAGCTGTGGTTGATTCAGGGATTCCTGTAATGGGTCATATCGGATTAACTCCTCAATCAATTTACGAACTTGGCGGATACAGGGTTCAAGGAAGAACCAAAGAGAATACAGAAGAACTTGTGAAGCAGGCATTAGCACTTCAAGATGCAGGTGCCTTTTCCATTGTCATAGAATTGGTCCCTTCGGAAACCGCAAAAATGATCACTGAAGCTCTTGACATACCCACAATTGGTATCGGAGCTGGTCCCAACTGTGATGGCCAAGTCCTCGTGTTGTGGGATATGCTGGGTCTCTTTGATGATTTCAAGCCCAAGTTCCTGAAGAAGTATGCTAATGTAAGTGAAGTGATCCGGAATGCTGTTGCAGAGTACTCAGAGGAAGTGCGAAACGGAGTCTTCCCTGATCAAGAGCATAGCTTTGAAATGTCAGAAGAAGAATCCGGTCGACTCTATGGTAGAGTTAAACCAAAGAAAGAATGAAGAGTCCAAGCGGACTCTGTTCTACTCTTTCTTAATTGATGCATTGAGTGCCTCTACAAGCTTGTCTGGATCGATACCATGAGCTGTTGCACCCTGTTCAATATTTTCAAATTTAGCAACCGCGCATCCATAACAATGAAGTCCCCATTCCATGAATGTACCAGCTGTTTCTGGCCACTTCATTACTACCTCGGCGATAGTGTGTTCTTTCTTAATTTCTGCTTCAGCCATTATTGTCACCCTACAAGGCTTAACTATCTTAAATTTCCAATTTGTGGTCTTTTATACTTTAGGATGTGTCATAGCTTCTGAACGTGAGTGTTCATCATCAGAGCCTTAGCATAGAATGGACCTCTCGAAAATGCCTTCGATCATTCAATTAGGCAGTTCTATTCAAGTACTTGTGTCCACAGATAAAATGGCCTCACCCCCTCCTATGAGTAGTTTTGCGCTACCAGGGATCGTCCGGGTTAGTTTTTGGATCATACATCTTTATCAGGTATATAGTGACCTTCCGACAATACAAACTATAACGATGCAAATCTCAATTAAAGCGATAATTATTATATGAAATGACATTTGTCAATAAAACGACAAACTACCAGAAGAATAACTGCTGAGAAGGGCAGCATTTGAACCTGAGACTATTCAATACTTCACGATTGTTTGCATCAAAAACTTCATGCGGAACAAACTGATAAGGGCACAGATTTCAATTCATGGTGATGTCCCACCACACAACATCTTTGCAATTATGGATTAGACATGCAGACCGTATAAGAGATAGATTCAGGCTTGATGTAAGGTCAACACCAAATCAGGTTTCTGAAACGGATGCTACTATGAGGAGAGGTGGATGGTTTGATGGAGGGAATAAAACCCTTTATCTTGCTCCCGCAACGATTAGTGGAGAGATTTCTTTAGAAGCAGTCGTAGCCCGGGAATGCCTCATTCAGGCACTTCCCCTAGCCATTATTGAAGAAGCTGCTCGTGATATGGGGATTGAATATGCTTACCAGT
>JARGGA010000532.1 GCA_029210805.1 Candidatus Thorarchaeota archaeon | reverse complement strand
AACCCTCAGACTGGTTCTTGATACATTGGGGATGACCTTTGATGCTGTTAAAGGATTTATCAACGAAGTGAGTGGTTTGAGAAGCAAAGGCGGAGGGATAAAGAATCCTACATTCTTGGAAGGAGAGGAACTACAGATTGCAAAGGCAAGAGTGGTTGCTGCGTGGTTAAGCGATGGGCATGTCGCGTATTATGATAAAGTAAAAACAGGTAGTTCCACTTATGCGGAAGCAAGTCCAGGTAGAATAAAACAGTTCAAAAAAACTCTCAGACTCTTTGGAGAGGTGTACTACAATGAGAAAGCCACATCGGGCACAGACATGAAAACGGCCGTTTTTCCAAAGATATGGACCGATATGCTGATTTCGTGGGGTCTTCATCAGGGAGACAAGACAGTTCTCAATCCGGGGATTCCTGATTTTGTTCGCAATGGATCAGATTCAGTCAAAATAGCCTATCTAGAGGAGCTAGTATGTGAAGATGGTTCAGTAAGTACCCATGGAGGTTCATTCAAGGTATCTATTGTACGTGCTTCGCTTCTTCGCGCTGGTAGTAGGTCCAAGAAGTATGGAGTTTCTTCAAAGGTATCAAACAAACATGTGAAATTCATAATCAAACATGGGAAATATAGTAAATTTCTAAAAGGTAGGCACGTTTCTTGGAAGAAACTCAAAGATTTGAAAAACTCTGATGACCCCAATGACTCATCTATTGCTGCAGAACTCATGATTCTTGCCTTGGAGAATCGAAATAGACTGCTTGATGATGAACTTGATATTGCGGGGTATTTTGGGATTGGAATGACACCATTCCTAACTTCTGTAAACTACTATGAACGAACGGGTAGAGTGACTGTCAGTTGGAAGGCTGAGACTAATTCTGTTGAAGATGCAACTCGATGGGGTCTCATAGCCACGCCAAACGACACTAGAAAACGGGCAATCATGAAAAAAGCTCTCTCAGTGCGTGATGATTTGGTATCTCGCCTCAAAGATGAAATCAGTCCAGAATGGACATCATCTGAAAAGGCAGAGGTGTAACGGTGGATTCTTATTCAATTACAAATGCATCGCAACTATGCTCCTAGGCATATCATATCACGAGAACGTGAATAATTTTGCAACTGCGGGCCTAATTGAAGCGATGAAGAAGAAAGGCCACGAGGTTCATCCACTACGTCTACCGGATGTTGCGTCCGAGATTCCATACAAGTTCACTCATCTGGATGAAGATATTACGCACATGGATGGAATGATTGTACGCACGATAGGATTCGGAACAGGTGACCAGATAACATTCAGAATAAGCCTGCTGGAGCATCTTGAAGATGCAGGCATCTATGTCATGAACCCCGCGTATTCATTTCGAAGAGCAAAGGACAAGTATGCTACTATTACTGCACTCCATAAGGCAGGAATCTATGTTCCCAGAACATTTGTTGGAGAGAATCTGGAGGCCGCAGTTGAGTTCGTGAAAGAAGTGGGCGATGTCGTTATCAAGCCCCTCATAGGAGCAAGGGGAATGGGTGCGATAAGAGCAGAGCACCCCGAACTGACCTATAGAGCTATGAAATTCATCCATCAGCTTGGGCAGGTTCTCTACGTGCAAGAGATGATTGAGAAGCCAGACCGCGATATCAGAGTTTTCGTTATTGGAGGTCAAGTGATTGGTTCTATGTACAGATATCTCCCAGAAGGAGTAGACGGAGAATGGAGGACCAACGTTCACGGTGGTGGCAATGCAGAACTTGCAGAGATTGATGATGAGTACAAAGAGTGTGCGATCAAGACAGCGGAAACGCTGAATCTCGACTATACCGGTGTCGATATCATTGAATCAAAAAATGGTCCCTGCGTTCTAGAAGCAAATGCGTCACCTTCATGGAGTGCCTTAGCACGAGTAACAGAACTGGATATTGCTGGAATGATTGTAGATCAGCTCGTTGAGAAGGCAAGTCAGTAATACCCCAGTCATAGTGGACATCAAATAGTACTGCAGGGATACATCGGTTCATATACAAAACAAAAATCCGCCGGTTGATGCTCCTATGAATCCTATCAAGACCAAAACTACTGCTCATGTTCCACGATCAATGTGTGGAAGGACCGGCTGCGTAGCGATTTACACAACTGAAAATTGCCATCTTTGTGAGGCGGCTGGTAAATATCTGAAGGAGCTGATAAAGGCAGAGGGTTTGAAAGAGGATATCATAAACGTAATTGACAATGAGTTCCAACTAAATGAACGCAATTTTGATGTAATCCAGTCCCGTCCAGCAATCAGGGTATGTGAAACAGTAATGACAGGACTACCTGATGAAGAGAAAATGAAG
>JARGGA010000531.1 GCA_029210805.1 Candidatus Thorarchaeota archaeon | reverse complement strand
AGAAGCGTAGATGAAATTCCTACAATATCAAGGGAGCTTCAGCTCCCTATTCATTTTTTCTTTCAAGAAGTTCTGCCAAGTATTGCTGGGCCTTCTTGGCTACACCTGTACCATCTGAAGTCCCACTTGCCTCGCCTAATTCAATGGCAGCTCGCCAAACATCAGCAGCTTTCTCAATATCTTCATCGCTGGTATTTTCTTCAATTGGTTCGATATTTACAGCAAGGTTGAATGCGGCCTTTGCTCCAACCTCAAGCGCATCGGGCAGTTTCGAATCTCTACCCATCAGAATTGCTTCTCGAAATGCCTCCTCGAGTCCTTCCATTCCAGCTTCTTCGAGTGTGTTCCCAAGGTTCCATGCGGCCCTTGCTGCTGCATAGAATCCTTCTGGAGTTTCTGATCTCCTCCCCAAGTCTAGGGATTCTTCATATCTTTCAAGAGCTAGCCCCCAAGCTTGACGAGTCTTAGCGATATGGCCAAGGTAGAGAGATGCCTCAGACGCAATTGCCAGTCCATCAGGTGTTTCGCTTGCACGACCTAGCTCCAATGCTTTTTCATAGCATTCTCTCATGCTTCGCTGTTGGTGTTTCTCTCGAAACGATTCCGCGTTTTTAAAATACGCGCGTGCATTCGCTTCGAGATTGTGCGGAGCTTCTGGTCCTGTTTGTGGTTTTTCCTTCTTTACCATATCATCATCTCTCTGAATTCTATAGATAATTGATGACTTATACTAGGTGCATAACTCGATGGCTGTAGCAATTGTTGCCTTGCATATTTTCGCAAGGATATCAAAATCTAGCTTGTCAATTGTATCTGCGGCAGTATGATAGTAAGGATATCGAAAGTCTGCTGTATCGGTCAGCAGCAAGGCAGGAATGTTTTCCCTCCAGAATGGAGCATGATCAGACCGTAAGATATCTGGCATTGCCATGGCGGCTTGTTCATACGTGATGTCCGCCTTTAGAAATGCATAGGGAAGTGTAATTGACTCCTGTCGACTATGTTTGCAAAAGGAATCTGCAAGACTCTTTGAGTTTACATCGCCTATAATGGCCAAAAAATCACCGACGGTCAGGTTTTCCTGAGTGCCATATGTTTCGAACATTCCAGGGTCTATCTGTTCTGGAAATTTCTGAGAATTCGGAGCTTTGGAAGTATATCCCATTGTTTCAAGACATAGAACTCCGATAATGTCATTCTTTTCCGTGATTGCTTTCATCGCCCAGGCACTACTTCCCATTAAAGCTGAACTTCCGGGCCAGTTTGTTCGACTGATACCTTTGAAGTGTGGTATATCCCCTTCAAGAAGGGCCAATTCATTCGTGGTTAGTTCATCCTTTAACTCGTTAATGGCCATAGTCATTGCTGTTTCAAGATTGTTTCCAGCGTACGTTAGCTTGACCAGGATTGCGCTCCACTTTCTCATAATGGATGTTGTGTGCCAAGACTGATACCGTCCTTCTTCGTCAGATAATCCAAGTGACTGTGCGCTATCTCTGAAATGTTGACCCAGAGCAGGATTTCCTTCCTCCAGATTGAAGCTTACAAAACTGACATTTCCCTCTAGATTGGCTTCCGAGAGAAGCCGCGCTGATTCGAGCATCACTGCGATAGCACTACCATTATCGTTTGCACCAGGAGCATGACGGACTGTATCATAATGTGAAACTATGAGGAGTTCTGGACCATTTCCATCACCAATCGCACCTTCTACATTGCGAAAGGTGTAATCAAATCCATCCACACTGAACTCATGAACACTTGTATCCAGCCCATAGGACTTCAATTCAGATAAGATGTAATCCGCACACTCTTCCATCTTTTCAGAACTGTAGAGAGGGTGTTTTTCGCCCTCAGTTTTCAAAATATGCTGGTAGATATTCTCGACTTCCACTCTATCCCAAAGAAATCCCACAAAACCACCGACAGAGGGTCATTGTTTTGCTGAAAATAAGAGTTCCTACAGAGAGGATAGGGGCTATTTCGGCGCAATATATCATAGAATACTGCTATATGATAGGAACTACGGTCGATTTATTAGAAACATCTCGTGTTAGATTGATTTTGACTGCTCTGGAGGTATTTATTATAGCTCTGAATTGGACGACAGGGGCATATGTCGATTTACTCTCAGTCATTATCATCACTACACAACTGATAGTGATGTCCTTTTACTATTCAAAGGAGAAACACCGACATGTAGTATTCCTTCTTGGAGTCTATGTATCGTTAACAGTTGCATCGTCACTTCGCTTCTTTGCAACAGTGAACCTGAATGCCTTTGTGATGATTGTAGGCTACTATACAATACCTATAGTAGGCGTGTTTACCTGT
>JARGGA010000530.1 GCA_029210805.1 Candidatus Thorarchaeota archaeon | reverse complement strand
CATGGTTGAAGTGACCATGATTATTCCTAAGAAGATTCCAAAAATGCTGCCATAGAAAGCAACAAAGAGATTCTTGAAAGCTGGAGGAATGGCATCCATGAGAATCATGGCAAGTGATAGCATAGCGACTCCAAGTGACAACATGGAGATGAATCCTTGAAAGATATTACCGGATCCCTTGAACAGTATCAGAAGAAATGCTTCTCCAAGAAACAGAAATACAAAGTATAGAATGGGTGAAACCACAAATGCAATCATTAGTTTCTTTGCAGTTTTTCCTCTTCTCTTCAGTGTGTAGAACATTGCCAGTACGATAAGAGTACCCATTGCGGTTGAGAGGATAGCTTGTATAGCCAATTCAACAAAGGTGTAGGATTGAGCAGTACCCAAAAGGTTTCCAATTACTGATGAATCAAGTACGAGAAGAGCAAATCCCGAACCTAGTAGCAAAGGAAGACCTGATAGTATAAGCAATGGGAGTTGATTTCTTTGAATCTGCATTCTCTTCACTAAGTCCTAATATGAATATAGCCGTTAAAAGAATACAGACCACCGCAAGACCTGCTTCTCAGTATCTAGTTACAATTAGTCGAGTTAGAAATTAAAAAAAGAAAGGGGGAAGGGGACAATAGTCCCCTTAAACTAAATTATCTCTGTCTCATTAAGACATAGCCACCAACGAGGATAACTACGGCTGCGCCAACTGCACCGGCTACAATAGCCATTACGAAGTTATCAAGGAAAGGTGGTGGTGTGGTTGGTTCACCTAATTCGTGATCAAGACCAAAGAAGTAGTTCGGGTTGTAGGTTAGCTCAGTGAACTCACCTGCAACATAGTCAGAAATGTTGAATGGACCAGAGGTTATCATTGCCTCGGTTGGAGGATTAGGATTCCATGTGTTCCATCCATTAAGACCTATGTCCTGGAATACAGCCTTTGGAAGTACGGGCTTGAATGCAGCAGTGTGCAAGTGCCAGTATGATTCACTACCGAACTCCACAACCACTGTGTATGGGGTTGGTGCGTAAGCCGCTGTCATCTCTGTGAGATCAGCACCGTATGGGTTACCGGGCGAGTCACGGAAGTAGTTCAGTGAGAATGCTACGTCCTCAGCAGTGAGAGATGTTCCATCTGACCAAGTGGCGTTCTGGATCATATCGAATGTGAATCTGGTGTATCCATCTGGCACACTTGGGTTGCTAGCATTGGTTTCAGCTTTGTATGACTCTGCGAGCCACATGACATCCTTTCCGTCCATGTCTTGAGTAATCAAGCTGTCATAGAGTTGGTTCAAGACGTTCATTGTGTAAGCTGAAGAGCTTACCATGAGGTTGAAGGTGTCAATATCGAGTGGGTTGCTCCAGCGGAATGTACCGCCGAATGGACCACCTTGGTCTTCTTTCAAATGAACCTTGTAGTTTGTCCACCAACCTGGTACACCATCGCTAACGTCGTTGACATATCCTTCGAACTTGTCAGTTCTGAAAGCTGATAGTAGTGTGTTCTCATAACAGATGATCATTGGACTCGCCCAGACCCAGATTTCCTGCATAGCAAGAGCGGCCTCAAGGACACCACCTTCACCATCCCAGTAGGTTGAGTGAAGGAGCTGATTACGCCATGAATCATAGGTTTCGTTCCTGAAGTTAGCAAAGTTCCAGTATGGTTCATCTGCATACTCTGACCAGTACTCATATGCGAGCCAGTCAAGGTCGAAGTTAGAGAATGATGAACCAAGGAAGACCATATCAAAGTCTCCGTGGAAGTAGAGCCTGTTCAGATACTCGTAGAAGTCTGTTGGTTGTGACTCTGCATCAATGTGTAGTGCAGTGAGTGCTTCAGCAACTTTGACACCAACATCAATAGCAATGGGGGATGATGTTGCACATTCAACAAGGATATCGAAGGCTGAACCATCAGGTGCTTCTCTGAACCCGTCTTCATCGATATCAACAAAGCCTGCGGCATCAAGCATTTCATTCCCAAGAACAGTGTTTGCTTCATAGTAGGTGTAAGGTAGCAGACCTTCAATTGAGCCGGGGTTAACCTGTGGTACACAGCTGTCCTGTGGACGTGATAGACCTGCCCAGATATCGTCTGAAATTGCTTCCTTGTCAAGAGCAAATGCTAATGCTCTTCGGAAATCAGTTATATTCATTGGATACTTGGCTGTGTTAATTACAGTATATCCGTATCCGTTTCTCAAGACTTCTTCTACATCGATATTCTCAGCTTCAACGAGCTGATCGAGGAAGTTAGGATTGACCATGTCACCGATAAGGTCAATCTCATTGTCTATAAGTGCGAGAACTTGCTGATCATCTTGTGTTATGAC
>JARGGA010000529.1 GCA_029210805.1 Candidatus Thorarchaeota archaeon | reverse complement strand
CTTAACAAATCCGATTGGCTCGAAGCCATTCGATGATCTAGTGAAAGAAGTCTATGTTCAAGGTAAACATGTCATGATCATTGTTGATGATAACACAAGGCCGAACATACACACTCGTGCATTAATCCCGCATGTTACAAAACGTCTACTTGGACTTGGAGTGCCAAAGGAAGATATCAAAATCATTGTAGCCAGTGGATCACACAAGCAACCCTCTCCAGAGGCAATGGAGAATAGGATTCTCGGATCTGAACTCTACGCTGAATGGAAAGATAATATGTTGATTCATGATTGTGATTCTGGTAACATCCATCTTGGAAAAACCTCTCGGGGCTCACCCATCTATATCGATGAACGAGTGCTAAATGCGTCACTTGTCATACCCCTATCAGACAGTGAATATCATTACTTCGCAGGACAAGCCGGAACGGTGAAGCTCTTCTGCCCTGGTGTTGCAGGTCGTGAAACTATCCGCGTAAATCATCCACGCATGTTTGACCTCGAGAAGGGATTCGTTGAAGGATGTAGACTTGGTAATTGCAATGGGAATCCCGTAATTGAGGATATGATTGAAATTGCAACCACTGTTGGAATGAAACTTCCGATGTTCTGTATCGATACTATTGTGCATGAGGGTGACATTGTCTATATGCAAGCGGGAGACCTCATTGAATGTCATAAAGCAGCTGCAACGCCTTTGCGAGATCTGCGTGTTGTTGATGTGGATGAACCTGGCGACATTGTTTTTGTTTCAGTGGGAGAATTGGGACTGAACCTCTATCAAGCTGGCAAAGGTGTTCATGCCGCTTGGAATGCTGTTCGTCATGATAAGAAGGGCTGGATAGTCTTGTTAGCCCCCTGTCAAGATGGAATCGGTAGTGATGCGTATGAAAGCGCAATGCAAGCTGCAAAGGATTTGGAAGTCCAAGATGCTTTGAGATATGTAATCGAAACCTATGGCTCGGAACAAACTTTCAAGATTGGCAATCAGAAACCTCCTGACCTCTTCAGAATTCTTCTTGATGTGGCAGAAGGCAACATCAAAGTAGTATCGCAACTTGACCCAACAGAACTACGTGATGTCTACAGGATGGAAGCGTGTAATCCTAATGGGCTTGAAGATAGTCAGAGAATTCTTAGAGAGCTTACTGAACGTTTCGCTCAGAAGAGTGGGATTGCGAATCCCAAGGTCTACGTCTTAGATGACCCTGGACTCCTGATAAATGTGAAAAATCAGATTCACTAATAGACCAGCTCTTTAGCTGGTCTTTCTTACTCTTTCCAGAGTTTGTCCAAACCATTCTGAGCTTCTTGAACAGACAGTGCTCTGTCAGTTAGTAGCTCTCGTAGCAGGGACAAGAAGTTATCATCAAGGGTGAAATTTCGTTCTGCTATTAATTCAACGACCATGTCATGATTCCAATTGGCTTCTTTGTCTCTGGCAGAATGAATGGTTACAACTTGGTCTTTTCCAATCCTGCCTAGAATCATTTTGATGGTTCCATATTCGAGTTCCTGCATTTCTCCTCCTTCATCCATACCACAGGCGTATGTAGTGATAGCTGATATGAACGAGGTAAAGAGACCTTGTTGCATCTCAAGGGATTCAAATCCAACGGAAGCCAGCGGTACGCTGGACTCATCAAAAACTATGATGCCTTTCATCGCTCAAGTAACCACTCTGTATTGTCTACTAATGTCAAGAAATGCATTAAGAAATGTTTGGTGTGCCTATGAGAGGTTTAGTGGAGGCAATCATTTTCCGATTACCTCCAAGTGTTATGAATTATTTTTCGTGGATAGGTCTGGCTAACTCATTTTCCACGTGGCACCGTCTTTGGTATCCTTGACTGTTACTCCTAACTCTGCAAGCCTATCACGGATCATATCAGAGGTTGGCCAATCTTTTGTGGCTCGAGCCTTTTCTCGAAGCTCGATTAGGAGTTCGACCATTCCCTTCAGTTTCTCCATCGATTCACCGGAATCGCCTCCCTCTCCTGAAGTGCGAAGAAGGTCAACACCTAGTATTCCCACCAGTTCTCCCAACACTGCAAGAGCTTCTCGGAGGACTGCTGCACCACCAATATCAGGTGTCAGAGTATTTGCAGTTTTGATGAAGGTGAATATTTCAGCTAGGGCACCAGGAGTATTGAAGTCATCATCCATCTCGCGTTCGAATCCATCTCTGAGTTTGGAAATGGCTTCCTTCATCTCTGCGTCAGAGGCTGATGTTCTACCGCCTGAACGCTCAAGAATTAGGATTCTACCCTTGATTGTATCAATCGCATTTCTCATGCGCTCGACAGTTTGGATGAATTGCTTTATCGCATTTGCATTA
>JARGGA010000528.1 GCA_029210805.1 Candidatus Thorarchaeota archaeon | reverse complement strand
CGTACCCATAGGAGCAATTCTTGTTGGCGTTGCAATTGTATGGGTCATTGTATCATTGGGAAGCGTACTCTGGCCATTCCTATATTCCGCAATGGCTTCTACAGGTGGATTTGGCTTAGGGGCGACATTGTTCAATGCTCTGATGCTCTTTGGATTCCTTGGGTCATTGATGATATCTGCCACAACAGTGGCCAATAGTTCTAGAATGGAATACCTAATGACTATGCCAATCAGTCTTCGAACATTGTTCCTTGAGAAGGCAATCATTGTCATCATCTACAACTCAATGATATGGTTGGTTATTGGAACCCCTATCTTCATTGGTCTTGGAATTGTTTCTCCTGCCGCCTTTTCATTACTATCCGTTCCTATCTTCGTAATAGGTATGCTTGCTCTAGTTACACTAGGTGTTTCACTTGGCGGCATTCTTGGCCTTGCGGCCTCCAAAATTTTCGCTGGAAGACGGTTGCTCAAGCAAATTGGCTATGCTCTTGTAAGTGCTATTGGCATAATTGGTGGCACATTGTGGTATGTTTCGATTTACACAAACAATTCAGGCGCCATCTTTGAAGGATTATTCCAATTTACCGATGCCTTAGGCCTATCCTCTGATATCACACCCGGCTTCGCAATTGCAAATCTTGCTTTTAGAGCAGTTCTAGGGTTCCCTATTTTCATATTTGATCTAGTGATGCCTCTCATCTTCGCATTGCTTGGTTTCGGACTTCTCTATGGAACTGCAATTCTCAGCGAAGAGGCTCACTACAGTGGTTGGTTGGCAAGTGATTCCAAACGCACATCGAAAAAGGATGTACAGATCTCAGGCCGAAAATGGGATCCTCAACCAATCCCCGGAGTCAAGCTAAATCAAACTACCAGTGTTTCGATGTGGTATAACATTGCATCTGTCAAAAGAGACGCCCGTGTACTAACTCAATACTTGCTTGGACCATTACGCTATGTAATTTGGCTTGTTTTGCCCGGGTTTGCCTTTGGTTCTGAATTAGGTGGACTTACAGGATATCTTGTGATTGGTGCGCTTATTCCATTTGCAACTTCATACGGCTTATCCTTTGCTGGCTACGAAACTGTATACGAGGGCAAGAATCTCATGAACCTGCAACTTGCGGCCACGAATTTGCAGGACTACGTTAAGGGCAAAGCATACAGTGCAGTCCCCTTCAGTCTTGCCGGTGGAATTATCGGTTCTGTTCTTCTTGTGTTCATTTCTCCCGGAATTGCATTGTTTCTACCTGCCGTTGTAATCTGCCTTGGCTTCTTGACTTTGGCATCTGGTGCTGTTGCCGCAAATGCAGCTGCAATGGGCGGTGACTTCAAAGCAGAACGCAGATTCGAACGCCAACGTGGAGCAGGGGTTCAGATGCCCATTCGAGGTTGGTCCATGCTGCGAGCATCACTCATACCCATGCTACTTGGATTTAGTGGTATCCTAGGAATTGTGATTGTGGGCGAACTTCTACATCCCATCGTTTCATACCTGGCTGTTCCACTGTTCGCTGGACTCTGCTACGCCCTCTTCAACCATTATTCACGAAGTGCCGGCAGGAAGCTGGCAACTATTGAGGCATCAGAGTATCTGTAGTGAATCAGAGCTGAAGGTCTGCAATTGGTTTGCCTAATGGCACTGTGATATCACAATCGAAGTAGAGCCCAATCATAGGTGATTCTATCTTGACTAGTGAGAAATCATCTCGGGGACCACTGTTTATTTCGAATTCGACGTCACCTGATCTGCCATTCTTAACATCGTATGTGAGATGTGCCCCATTCAGAACGGCAACATCATACCCATCTCCTGTGACACTCGGAATCACTTTGGCATTGATATTAGGTCCACTATCAATCCATGCGCCTTCATCATTGAGGGTGCATGTCGCTTTCATAAGCGTGATACCATCTCTTTCTACAGTTCCTACTATCGTATCGCCATCCCATTCATGTGATATCTTCGCCATTTTTCTGGGATACCCCCAGAACTCTCTTCCAGAGGTCAATGCTACATCCGTGTCAACATAGTTGTGAGAAAAGAAAACTCCCACATCTTCGGTTCCCGTTTCTGAGTTATCGTACATGCATTGTGTTAGAAGCCCCGCCTCCATGAAAGGACCAGTTTCCACGCATGGCATCTCACCAAACATCATTCCTGCAAGGGGCATCTGCGACGGTCTAAGAGGTGCAGGAAGAAGTTTGTCATGCGCACCCTCTGGGGCGTAAAACAGTGCAAGGAATAATTTTGCATCTTTGTAATGGTACGGGGGCTTTGGATACATTGGACTGGCCAAAGGAGAACTATACTTATCCATGGGAACTCACCAAA
>JARGGA010000527.1 GCA_029210805.1 Candidatus Thorarchaeota archaeon | reverse complement strand
TCAGCTATCTGTCGCGCTATTTTCAATCCCGTCTGAAAAGAGTCAAGAGCTTCACTATAATTCATCTTATGTGATGCAATTTGGCCAATTCCCCAGCAAGCGGCAGCCTGATAAAACAGATTAGAGGTGCTTACCGCGTCACTCAGTAGCTCATCATACAGTTTCTGAGCCAGTTTGAAATCGCGAGCATTGACAGCGCAATCACCCATTACCCGAAGAGCCTCGATGGCGCGTCCGGGATTCTTTTCTTTCAGAAACTCCTTTCGTGCTTTCTCTGCAGTCTCTAATCCTTTCTTGAAGTCCGAAGATTGGTGTAAGCGAACTGCTTCTTGCAATAAATGCTCAGGATTTCCCATAATTTGCTCAACTCTTGTGTCTTATTCCTAGAAGCCTGAGATATAAAGCACCCGCAAAATGGATAATGAGAGGGACCCTAATTATGAGATAGATTCTCATTTTCGAAGTTTGCAGCATTCTTCAATGCATTGTAAAAAGCAGGTGTCAGTTCCGGAATCTCAAGAGAGAACCTTATAGTTCCTATAAGAGAGAATGACGTAAGCATTGTAAAGAGTGTATCAGCCACTAGGTAGTAACGAAAGAGTGACACATTCATGTATGATTCCAAAAACATGGATAGGATTGAAAACAGCAAGAAGATGAGCGCGGAGATAATCAGTAAGTTGCTAGCTCTGCGAGGGCTCCCCCCTTCTATGAGTGCTGATTCTAACTCTTCAAACAGCTTAGGATCTTCATGTTCAATAATTTCTCGCGCGACCTGACCAGCATTGAAATCATGTCTGAATAATCGTTCAACGGTCAGAAAAGCTCTATATGAATCATCTATGCCAACATCAATCTCATCAATAAGAGATTGTATCTCATCCTTCATGTATGAGCGGCGTTCGTGAAAACCATAGAATCTGAAAATGATAATTTGGGCATCCCACCATGAAAGACCGCGTGATGTCATTGTGACATAAATCAATCCGAAGCAGATAAAAATTGCAAAAATAGGAAAAGCAGGAAGAAGCGATATGGGTGGGGCCATATAGGGACGTCTTAAGTAAATCCATGTTGACAGCGAGGCGCCTAGAAAAATAAGAGATACAGCAATCAGGACGAACATGTATATGATGGAAAATTTGTAACTTTGAGAGTTAGCAATCTTGTTTCCCATAGAGGATAACCAAGAGCCTTCTGAGGGAGAACGACCATCCAACGTTTTCCTGTACGAATCGATGGCAATCGATCGAAAAGTCATTAGAGCGATCAATATCGGAAAAATGACAAAGGAAAATGCTAATGACCAATAATAGATTTGCAAGTATCTCTCCTCACATTTCGATTCAATTCGTGACAGATAAGCTTAAGGAAAATCAGTGAAATGTACTAATCATTGGGTGATTCCTCACCTGATGCCATTTTCACAAGCGCGACTCCGACAATCGCTACTGCACCGGCGAATAATGAAATTATATGAGGTGGCTCTCCAAGCACGAAATCTCCTGCAACACTGACAAAGGGAATAAGGAAAAGGAAAGAGGAAGCACGAGCTGCGCCAAGAATCTCGATTGCAGTGAAATATAGAACATAAGCAAGACCAGAAGCCAGAACTCCGGCAAAGATGAGTCCCAGAACAGTCCAAAGGTCCCATACAAGAATTAACTCGACGCCATCCAGAACCAAGAGAAAAATGAATGGTAAAATCATCAATGTCGAAGTTCCATGTTTGATGGTCATCACAATGTAGGGATCTACACCCTCAAGATAATGAAGAGTCACTGTATAAGCCCCCCAAGCCAACATACCTATGATGGCAAGAAGGATACCCCATTCCAGTCCGGAACTGATATTCAAAGTGGTCCAGAGAAAAATCAAACCTGCTCCGACGCCTAGAAGGAATCCGACAACCTTTCCTGGGGTCAATAATTCTCCCAAGAATAAAATTCCGAAAATAAGAACAACAATTGGACTAAGGTTGACAATTATCGATGTTGTTCCAGAGGGGATGAATTCCGCACTGGTGTGTATCGCAATTACGAAAATTGCAGAGAAAAGAGCACTGAAAAATAGCATTCGAAGATGAGTAGATACACCCTCCGTTATTTCCTTGATTTTTCTTTTTTGCACAACCATTACAACTATCATGGTAAGAGATCCGAGAAAATAACGAAAGAAAGCATACAAAATTCCTGAAACACGTATTGGATCAATTCCTGACAATACTCGGGCAACTACAAAATTTATTCCCCACAGTAGAATAATAATTACCAATAGTAGATATGATTTGGATTCCCTCACACAAAGGGCGGGCGTTCTGTCCCTCTTAGGCATTCCGAT
>JARGGA010000526.1 GCA_029210805.1 Candidatus Thorarchaeota archaeon | reverse complement strand
TATGATGGTGATGAGGTTCCTGATTGATGAGTATAGATAGTTTTGTTCTTGAAAAGCTCAAACGAACAGCCCAAAGAAATCGTACGAACATACCTGATTCCAAGGGACTGAACTCCATCGAAGAGGAACATCTACTCCGGGCCAGTCTTAATGCAGCCTTTTTTGCGACTGCAGAAAAATGGATGCTACCCGAGTGGGCTATCAAAGTACTATGGGCTGGAGGGTCCCGTCGCAAAATCCAAGATGCCTTTGCAAATGATCAATTTAGAAACTGGATGGTCATTGGAGGTCCTGGATCGTCATCTTATGCTATAGCCGATCGAACAGGACTCACTACGATTCTTGATGAATGTGGTTCGATTGATTTTTGGCCGCATTTCAATAAAACTGAATTTCCAGCCTTACAAGAGAACAGCGGCATTCGAATGAATCTTGTGTCAGTCGATGATCAGATGTATGAATGGAAGATTGCACTGGGCCCAATTGAGTTTGATCGTCTTCTATATCATGTAACTGAATATGACAAAGAGTACATATTCAATGAGATAGTATTGAGAAATGTATCCTTGGAACCCCAGGAGTTCACTTTCTATGTTTCAATTCGGCCATTCTCCATTCGTGGTGTTGAGCCCATTGAATCAATCAGTTCCAATGAAAATGGAACTCGCCTATTTGTCAACAATACACTGGCATTGATTGCAGATAGACCTCCAGCTACTTTGGTAATGGATACTTTTGACAATCCCAATCTAGTGGAACTATGTTCTGAGAATGGACGAATCGATCAGAGTTATTCCGAAGCCCGCGGCAAAGGTACTGCCGTGATGAAATATACCGTGCGTCTTCGTCCTGCAGGTCATGAGAATATCAAATTTGCATCTCCTCTCTTCCAATCTACTCCTACTGATAGTGCATTTAGAACCAATCTTAGTCCACGTTTACGTGATGAGGCTGTTGCGAATTGGTTTGACTTCAATGATGATGCTCCTAAGGGAAATTATCCCGATGAAGACATCTCAATGGCCGCAGCACAAGCTAAGACCTCACTTGTCATTCAGGCTCGAGGATATGTGAATAGAATGACGCCCGACGAGTTGGTTGCGAATGCTTCTAACATAGCACGAGTTCATCTCTCACTTAGCAGAAATAGATGTATTGACATTGCTTCAGTGCTCGCGGATGAAATCACTCAGAAATTGAATAGTACTGAATTTACTATTAACAACGCAATTCCTCTCATGCCACTCTGTTGGGCATTTATGGAAATGCAGCTCATTCACTCTACTATATCCTTGTCAAACAAAGTAGATTCATTCATCAAGAACATAGAAGGTGCTACTCATGCAATACTCCTATCCAATCAGGAGAAGCAATTGAAAGTCGATGTGCCTGACCCAACTCCTGATTCAATTGATCCGGAATTTGATTCCGATGAGGATAATCCTCCTTCTCTGATGGAAGAAATCACTAATCCAAATCCCCCTTCTCAACCAGTTCCCGAGGTGCCTCCATCCACATTGAAAAATGTCTTAGAGTCAATCTGGATATTAGCTGTCGCAGAAGCGCTTCCGAATTTAGATGAAGCCAAGGAAGACTCAATTCGTGCCTACAGAGAGATGGCCGAACAACAATCAGCAGAGGTTCTTGCAAATCATATGTGGTCTCTTGAATCATCGGATGACCTTGATTTAATATTCGATGTAATTGGAGCATTTGCCCTCCTCAAGGGCAATCATGTTCACATTCCGCTTATCAAAGCCTTAGTTGGTGCAGTACGTGAGAAATGCTTCTTCCGAGGTCTCCTAAGATATCCTAAACCAGATATGCGTGTGTCAAGTTATCTTCGTTTAAGACTTGCAAACGCGTTGATGCTCCTTAGTGATAGGGATGAAGTGGAATCAGTTCTTGAGAAACTAACTCAATATCTCTCAGAATACTATTTCCTTCCAGAATGGATAGATATCACTTCAAAGGGTGGATCGTTTGGTGATGGATGCAGCTTGATGGCTGCCACAGACCTCCGTCTTCTTCTTCGTGATATCCTTGTTTACGAAAAGGGCGGCAACATGTACGTTTTCCCCGGTATTCCTGAAGCGTGGTTCACATCAACCAGTCCTCTTATGGCAGAGGGAATTCCCACACAAGGTGGTTTGGTGAATTTGGAAACTGGTGTTTCAGCCAATCAACATCAGATAGAAATTGAACTAGAATCGCTTCCTGAAGAAATCGAGGTATTTCTACCATCGCATATTCCTCTTCACATGGTCAAGGTGTTTGGTGGAAGTATTATTGAAAGGTACGAAGAGCCAACCAAGAGAATTCGATTCGTTCCCTTAACAGAACGAGTAGCGCTAACCTT
>JARGGA010000525.1 GCA_029210805.1 Candidatus Thorarchaeota archaeon | reverse complement strand
TTCTACATAAACATCTCCTGCAGATACGATTGCTTTCACTTCACGCATATTCTCTGCGCGTCCTAGTACCTCTCTAAGTAGGATTGTCAAAGTTAGACATTCCTCTCTCCCATGCGGGCCGGGTCTGGGCTTAGTTGTGAATTTGCCATGCTTGCGCTTTATTGGCCAATATTTTGGCGCGGGCAAACGCTTCAGGTGCTTCTTTTGACCTCTTCTTGCCATTTATTCACTCTCCGCAATATGGACAGTCTTACGCTGCAGGATTTCCTTTCGGTCATCATCAAGCTCCAGCTTGACAAGCATAAGATTGGATGGGTGCATTGGTATTTGCACTTCCTTGCCATCCGCTTTTGTTGTAGTAGAACTGTCTACATAGATGCGAATCTTACCATAATCAATTCCAACTATCTTTCCCTCTGTATCCCGGAATTGCCCTCTCATAATGCGAACCAGATCACCTTTCTTGGGGACTAGTGAACGCATGGCATATTCCTCTCGGAGGAACTCATCCAATCTGCACTTGAGCATCTTCTTGTGAGTGTGCAGAGGTGACTTGTAGATAAGGCGTCGCTGCTTCCTAGGAGATTTTGAGCTTACTTTCTTTACCATATTATTCACCTCACACAATCTTCGAAGCAATAGCTGAAACTCTTGGCCACATCAGTGTGACTTCACGAGCCATTGGACCTCTAAGTTCGGAGCCTTGTGGCTCACCACCGGGTTTGATCAATACAGCTGCATTGTCCTCGAATTGCATCCATGTGCCATCGGGTCTTCTGAATGGTTTTCGTTGCCTCACAACGATAGCCTGTAGTACTTGCTTGCGTAGTTCCTGTTTGCCTTTCGTAACTGCAACGCTAACTCTATCGCCAACTCCGGCTTTGTTGAGCTTTCGGAGCTTGCCTTTGTATCCGTAGACGGAAATCAGTTGAAGTTCCTTAGCCCCAGAGTTGTCAGCACATAGGATTTTGGCTCCAACTGGGAGACCTCGTGCGATTCGGGGGATAAACTTTCGAATTCCTCTACCAACCTTTCTTGACATGTATTATTCCTCCGTTGCAATTTCGCTGTGTGTTACCGCAACAACTACACAAGATACGGTCTTGCTTAGTGGACGGCACTCCACGGCTTTGATAGTATCACCGACCTTGACGTCGATGCATGGTGGAAGATGGGCATGTTTCTTTGAGCGTCTGCGCTCGTAGCGAGAGTACTTCTTGATTAGACCTAGGTAGTCCATCTGGAAGGCGACTGATCTGTGCATCTTATCACTCGTCACGGTTCCCTCCATAATCCTGCCCCTTAAAGCCAAATTACCATGGAATGGACAATTTGGGTCATCACATATCTTCTCAGGGGGCTCTACATTTGGAATTCCAATGTTTCGAACCTTTGGTTCACTCTTAGCCATATTCACCATCTCCTGTTCTGGCGTTTCTTCAGTCGGTCCTCTGGACGGCCTTTCAATAGATTGCCATCCACTTGGACCACTGCTCCATCTGGAAGCGTAATCTGAAAGACACAAACATCTTTTGCGAGAAAAACCTCGCCTTCCGCTGTGTCAAGTTGAATCATCTCTTGGGTTTCAGCGACAATTGTACCGGTCTTCGATACATGGCTGGGATCCCTAGAACTCACGATGTGGGTTTCTAGTCCTACAATCTCATGGTTGAGGATATTCAAGGGGGTAATCTGACTCATTTGTTAACCCCCAGCTCTTCTTCACGCTCGATCGTCAAGATACGTGCAATAGCTTTCTTGACTGCGCGGGTCTTGTATGGATTCTCTGTACCACCGCCAGTTGTGAGTTCAATACGAATGGATGAGAGATCGTTATACAATTCAGAGAGCTTCTTTTTCCTCTCTGTAGGAGTAAGTTTGCGAATGTCCTTGGCTGTTAATTGTGGCATCTTCTATTCGCCTCTCTCAGTTTCTGCATCAATAGAATCTAATTCATCAAGCTCTGACAGGTCAACTGAAGCGTCTATAGCATCACTTGTGGATTCTTCGCTTGTTTCAGCAGGAGGTTCTTCATCCTTAGAAGGTTCTACTGATGGTTCCTCCGCAACGGATGCGCCGCTGGGCTCTTCAGTTTCTTCATCTACAAGCTCAAGGCCATCTAATTCTTCGAGTTCTCTGAGTTCATCTAAATCGGTGATTCCCTCAAGGCCCTCGTCGATTGTTGTATCTTCGTCACCTGTAACTTGTCGTTCCCCTTCAACATCTGCTGCTGCAACAACAGGTCGCTTAACCTTGCGAGCTTTGGGTTTCTTAACATGAATCACTCCAGGAAGTTTTGCATCAGGTCGCATGATTCTGACAGTTATTCCAATAGCACCAGCCTTCAGAATGGCTCTGTC
>JARGGA010000038.1 GCA_029210805.1 Candidatus Thorarchaeota archaeon | reverse complement strand
CCTCAAATGTTCCGCTTCCAGACCATCCCGTCAACTCGAATGATCTCTCCATTGTGATAATAATTGGATCCATAATCTCATAGTCACTCGAATCCTGAGCCAGGAAATGCTTAGACTCTGTCAGGGTGTTTGGAGCGTCTATCAAATTCCCTACGTTGGTGGGATTTGATAGGAAAATTCCAAGAACTGCTACAGTTAGTACTAGCGACACTAATCTCATGATACTCCTTCCCTCCTACTTTTCCCTTGTATCTACAGCATACATTATCATTATTCTATTCTTAGAACCAATATTCAAGTTGTTGTGCTTATGACCTCACATATTGGCTGTGCAGATGGGGATTCAGAACTGCATTTTGATACTGTATGGGATCTATTGAACAAGTTCTGTTGCATAATCCCAAACCAGGTTCAAGATTCGAATAACTGCATTCCCATTCTCCCCATTAGTGAGAATGATGATGCCGGGATTATACTCTGGCAGGAATCTCATAGTCGTGACAACTCCAGGTGCACCCCCACCATGTCCCCAAAAGGGATTGAAATACTGTAGGCAGAGGCCATAGCCTTGAGATGTATCGGGATAATGTAAAGTCATCATGGTCTGTATACTACTACTTCTGAGGACAATGTTACCATTATAGGTTCCATTAAACATTATCATAGAAAGAAGACGTCCAAGTTGAACAATACTTGTTCGAAGAAATCCTGCTGGATATACAGGTGATCCATAATGTGCAAGTGGGATGTACCCCGTTCCTACCAGGTCATAGGGAATTGCTATACTATTCTCGTCTAAATTCTCAAGTCGATAAGATGAGTCTGTCATATTCAGAGGTACAAAGATATTCTCTTGGCAATACTGCTCGAAGCTGATCCCACTTATCACTTCCACCAGATAGGCTACAAGTGTATTGCCTGTGTTAGTATACTCGTAGTTAGTGCCGGGGGCATCTGAACCAAAGTTGAGAGAATTGTAGTATTGGCCTCCATCAGTTAGATATCCTTCTGTGAATTCATCCAACTGAATTGGAGAATCTCCTGTAGACTGAAGTGGGCCAAGGATATTCCAATTATCTCGAATTCCAGAAACGTGTGAAAGGAGCATTCTAGGTGTAATATTGCGGTCAGGATACAATGGATGCACAACATCAAACGAGAGATAGTCATTCACGTTATCATCCAGCTCGACTAAACCCTGTTCAAGGAGCTGCATGAATGCAACTCCTACAACGACTTTGGATATAGATCCCAACATGAAGAGGGTGTCATCTGTTACAGAAGCATTTTGACTTATATCTGCATAACCTTAACAACCGACCCATGCAATATTTTCGCCATTTACAAGACATACCGCAACACCCGGAACGTCTTCCTCATCTAGAACACCACGTATTGCATCATCCAGTTGTTGGGACGGAGTAAGATTTGTTACATTCCCTAGCACAACCACTGAAATGACACTAACCGATATTATCGCAATTACAACTAATGCCAAGATTGGCTTTCTACTTGCCACTTCTTACCCTCTTTTCTGATTATCAACAATACCTGATACCTATAAGGTGGCTAGATTGACGCAAGAAATGCTAGATTGAATACTTCCAAAGATGTGCAAGTAGCATGTGCCTCTTGTCACATACTCTTATGTTCAATAGCATTAACAAAACCCTAGAGGAGAAGAAGACTTGTCATCACTGCCATTCAATTGGAGTAAACTACAATCTGCAGATGATATGGATGTAGGCCGTCATTTCGAATATGACTCCTATGCAGCTGAGATGTTCAAGAAGTGGCTACCCGTCTTACCTAAGAACTCCAAGGTACTAGAGGTCGGATCTGGGAGTGGTTTTTTTACGGGAAAACTCTACTTTCTCTACCCTACTGCAGAAATCACATGTCTTGAACCAGATCCTGAACTAAGAGAAGCACTATGCAAAAAACATCCGAACAAGAAAATTCTCGAATCCCCAATTGAATCTGCAGGAATCTTTCCCGAAACCTATGATTTGGCAATTAGTCATATCGTGATACATAATCTACCTGATCCTATGGCTGCACTCAAACAAATGAGAGATGCTGTAAAACCAGGTGGATTCATCGCCTGTATTGAACCTACGGCTGGGTATAGGCATATACTACCACAAGAACGCATAAGCAAAGCCCATGATACACTAGGGGAATATTCAAGGATAATGAGTAGAAAACGCGTCGAAGTGATGAACCTTGGTGACAGGGGGAATCCATACTCATGGTCCTATCCTGAATTCTTTGAAGAACTGGGACTTAGCAACATTAGTTCCTATGGATGGTGTTCTGTTTTTACATTATCTGATTCTCGATTTGATTTTGAGCATCGAAAAATGTGGATATCTCGTAGAAAAAAACTGCTTCTTGATGTGAGGGATGAAAGAACTAGGGTTCTTGTTGATGCCGGTATGAATCTTGGAAGAATCGAAGATGCATACGAAGTGATTCTAGGCTACTTTGAAACTCTAGAAAATGCCACTGAAGAAGAGCTTTCTCATATTCATGAGCAAATGATAGCCAATCGCATAATCACGATTGGCCAGAAAGTTTGAAATTAGTCCTGAGACCAGAACGAGTCATCATCATCGAACTCGTCGGAATCACTTTCATCCTTGTCAGCATCCTCACCACCAAGGGCTCCCTCGACGACCACTTTCTTCGCTTTTTCAACTATTTTGACAAAATCTGCGTGGGTTCTGAGAGGAATAGTGTGAGGGCTATCAAGAAGTTCAACAATGAGCTCTTCCTTGGCTGAATCAACACGGGTAATTCTAGCTCTTTCGCCCTTGAATGGTCCTGATGTGAGTTCTACAACGTCGCCAGTACAAAGACCTTCTGCAGCTGGCGGTGGTACAAGGAACTTGTCAATCTCTGCGAAGGAAACTTTTCCGCCTACTCTCCCTCGAACATGAGGCACTCCGGAAATAGCAATCTCAACATCTCGGAACTCTAGTGTTTCGAGAAAAACATAACCTCTAAGCGTTTCAGGAACAAGGATTGCTTTGACACGACCCAGTAGTTGATTTCGAGAAATAAGTTTTGGATCGCCAGATTTCTTGGCCTTCTTGCATTTCTTCATGTGTGTCTTTGTATCTTTCTCTGTTGGAAACTCTTCACTGCACCAAGGGCATGCGTAGACATCTGTTTCACCAACCACTGCGGTAGTGATTAGGTCTGTAACACCACGCTCCTGCCCAATAGTGGTTCTAACTGCATAGATACTAGTTTTCGATTGCAAATTTAGGCCTCCAAGTTCTTAACGAATATATCATCCACCGGATGCGGCAACGCCCCATCCTGCTGTAATGGTGGTCATAAGAATCTGAATAATGAAGCTTAGCATACCTACAGCAAACATTGCCAGGATGCTTACCTTTGTACTCATCCAGAGTTCGCTTTTTGCTGGCTTTGTTGCCAACTTCAAGATACGCCTGCTACTTTTTATGAAGCCGGTTATTCCCATTACTGTTTCACATTCCTGTTTCAAACTGAGATGAACAGTTTGTGGACTAATTTGCTCTCAACAAAGGTCTACTTTTAACCATTCCTCTAGGTCAAGAGATGTACACTACTAACCAAGTTTCGCAATTCCTAGGTCCGACTTCAAGTCATCAACAAGTGGAGAAACTGGTTCAGAGCCTGAATCAAATACGTAGGGTGAACTAACACCTGAGGCTATGATGGTGACTCGGATTCTATCCTCTAGCTCGGGAACAATTAGTGCACCATAGATCACTTCTGCATCAGGATTCGCCTGTTCAGTAACTAGTTCTACTACACGTTTTGCTTCCATGAGCTGAAGATCTGAACTACCACTGACATTCACTAAGATATTGCGAGCATTCTCGATTGATACATCAATGAGAGGATTCTTCAGAGCATTATAGACGGCTTCCTCAGCTCTATCTTCTCCTTGACCCTCGCCCAGGGCGATGATCGATACACCACCATTACTCATAGTGGTTCTAACATCTGCAAAATCAAGATTAACAAGACCTGGCTTAGATATGAGCTCAGCAATGCCCTTCACGGCGCGAACAAGAACCTCATCAGCTACCATGAATGCTTCTGGCATAGAAAGGTCCGGAGCAATTTCAAGAAGTTTCTCATTGGGAATTGCGATAAGAGTATCAACATGTTCCATTAGTGCATTTAGACCGCGCCTAGCATTTTTCTTTCTCGTCGAGCCTTCGACTTCAAACGGCAAGCACACAATCGCCACTGTGAGAGCACCATTCTCTTTTGCAGCTTTTGCTACATGTGGAGCTGCACCAGTGCCAGTTCCTCCGCCCATTCCCGCAGTAATGAATACCAAATCTGCGCGAACTGAGTCCTTGATTGTTTCATAGGTTTCCAGAGCTGCTGTTTCTCCGATATCTGGATTGTTTCCGGCTCCCAATCCCCCACAGGATTCTTTTCCAAGTAGAATCTTGTGATGTGAGTTGCAGAAATACAGGTCCTGGGCATCAGTATTGACAGCTAGGGTTTCTGCCCCCTCTACACCCACCTCCATGAGACGTGTCACTGCATTATTTCCTGCGCCGCCAACCCCTACTACAAGTATTCTTGCACTGACATTTTCTAAAAGATCGGCTAATTCTTCGTCAGTAATATTGTTGCTAGTTTCATCATGCGTTGTCCCTCTTACAGGATCACGTTTCAAGCCCTTTGTACTGCTGAGAACTTCTTCAAGTAGTGGATGCATCTATACAGACCTCTTATCTAGACATCCCCCTCAGTGTATTATACTAACAAAAACTGCAATACTACAGGGGTAATACTAAGTCCCCATAGGATTTCATCGCTTCCCGCTTCGAAATGTCTTGAGAATACTATGAATATTGATGTCATGCTTTCCAAGAACGCGTGCTACACTCTGTAAGTCTGGCTGTCCATTCTGGGCTCCCTGGTGCATGATTGTCAAGGAGGCTGTTGCATTTGCAAAGTTAAGGGCCTGTTCAATATTCTCTGAGCGTGTCCAAGCAGTCACGAAACCTGCCGCAAAAGAGTCTCCTGCACCCAGAGTATCCACTACAGGGACTTCAAAGATTGGAGATGATACGTATTCGAATCCATCCGTTGCAATGGACCCTTTCTCGCCTCTTTTGACAATAAGTATTCCAGGAAATGTTTTTGCAAACTCTCTGAGGCCCTTTTCAGTAGGCTCAATGCCAAAATACTTCTTTAACTCGATATGATTTAGGAATAAGAGATCGACTCGTTTCAGGAACTTTGAGAAATCTACATCAGCTGCAGCTCTTCCAGGATCAACTGATACAATCATTCCTTCTGCGGTTGCATGGTCAATCGCTCGTGAGATGAGCATTGGAAAACCGCCTGAGATGTGCAATGTTCGCACACGGGCAAGATAATCCTCGTCAAGTATGTGCTTCTCGAGGAATTTGTTTGCTCCCAGCTCAGCATAGACCGCATCTCCCTCTTCAGTGCTGTGTGCTAGGAAGAACAAACCTGTAGGTTGCTTATCCAGAACAAGTATGGACTTGGTATCAACACCAATATCGTTCAAATTCTTTAAAATGAGTTCTCCATAGAGATCATCTCCAACGCAACTGATCAAACCTGTTTTTACCCCAAGTCTAGCAGCTTGCGTAGCAAAATTGGCAGCTGAGCCACCAAAAGTGAAGCTCGATTGCTGACTAAATACGTGTTCGTTTGCTTTAGGCAGCTTATCAACATTCATGACGATGTCGATATTAATTCTGCCCATGGAAATAATCTCTAAGGACAATCTGTGTCACCTAAACTATCAATGCCATAATGCCTTTCTGTGCATGTAGGCGATTCTCAGCTTGATCGAAGACAACCGAATATCTGGAATCGTCCATAATATCACTTGTGAGCTCTGGAACCAATGTAAAGAAACTCCATTTTATTGTGAACATAGAGCCATTGTGTTGAAATAATAATCTATCCCCAATAGGCGATAGACCGTTCGTATGAAGAGCATGTTCTTGGTAAGACAGTATGTCATACCTCCACCGGATGAGTTTTGCTGGAGCATCTATAAAATATTATATTCTGGGACGACCGTTGCACCAGTAATCGACATTTTTCGGAAAAGAACCCTTCATACACCTTTGATTCCATTCTATCTTGATTTTGAGTAGATATTTTTTACATACCAACCAAAAGAACAATAGAATTCTCAATCTGAAGTCTAAATCTTTGTGTTTCTGAATACCTGAACACTGATGATAGGTGCTGTAGGAGTATTTACCTAACAAATGGGATGATATGATATGGGCAAGCATGGTTTAGATATTCAATGTACTCTCCCAAGGTCCTCTCAGAATTACAATTGCAACCTGTTTCAGAGAATGTTGATGTCAGATGAGGCACGGGTGAGGGATGTTTCTGGATTACTAACTCAAGCGAGTTCTTTGACCAAAGTAGAACGACGGGCGGTGCTGGATAGAGGCTTAGAAGAATAATTACAGATTGGACTGAAGGTGATGAATGTTGCGAGAAGTTAGAGAGATTGATGATTCAGACGAGGATGAATTCAAGAGACGTCTGCTGACTCTTGAAGAAACAAACAGAATTCTCGAAAGATGTCTTGGAGAAGCGCCGAATCTCTTGAAATCAAATGATGTAGAAGATGGCACAAAAGAAGAATCCAATGAAGTATCTTTAGTGGATATATTTCGTCGTCGAATGCTGACACCTGAAGAACGAGATGCTTTTCTGAAAGAATGTGGAATTGAGTTTGAAAGGAAACAAGTTAGAATCGTAAGAAGCAATGTTGAGAATCAATCTAGCCAACTAAATGATGTTAGGAAAACAAAAGGGCTTCGAAATTTATCTCTAACAGAAGTAGGAATTAACGGTTTGCGTTGTCCGTTGACTGAAACATTGTATAGCAAACTGGTGCAACGAAATCCCTTTGTTGAGGAGCTACCAAATCATGACTAGTCCAAACGCGAAGTGAGTGCATATTTTGCGGCAAGGCGGTCGGATATGAAATACGCAGACCTCGGAAGGGAATACAACATCCCCCCAAAACGGATACAAGATTGGTTTCAAAAAAGATTACATCCTAGATTCATCAGTACCGTGTTGAGATGTGAGGATGCTAGAATTGAATGGGAAAAAAGATTCTCTCATGAAGCGTTTGCAAACATTGTTGAACCATCCAAAGTTTACAGGACTTTTTTACCCCTAAAGAATAGAGAAAGTATCCATCGAATTTCTTATGCTATCAAGGAAATTATCCAAGATTCAATTGAAGGTTGTGCAGTTGGAATTATTGTTCTAAGTCCATATACTATGAAATATGGTCCGAGATGGATGCTTGACTTGAAAGATAGAATACAGAATCATCAGGACGAAATTGAGAAGTCATTGAACCATTTATTTAAACCTGATTCGAGCAAGCAATATCGAATTGGGATAGTTGAAGATAGGCTGTATATCAGGGCGAAGGAGGAAAAACAAGAGCCTGACTATGTTCATCTCTTATCCGATGAAATGTTTTACTTCACTCAAGATTATAAACAGGCTCTAATCTCGGAAACACGGAAAAAACTAGGAGTTAATGGGAATTATACTCTAAGTAAGATAATTGGCCACCTCGCCAAACCCGAAAGGGTTGAAGTTCCAAAATATCGTCTTCTTAGTGAACTCAGTCCGCAAACAGATTATCTATTCGGTCACACTTTGGAAATGATGTTGGATATACTCGGACTGAGTTTCAAAGAAATTGAGGATAATATCAATCACATCGGCGTATCAGGTCAGATTCTTCATCCAAAGCTTTCATCATCGGAAACCTACTTGGATATTTTTACTAGATTGTACAGTATAGTGATTTCCGATGGAAATATAGAATCCGGAGCAGGAACAAGAATATTCTATGCAGAGAAGGACCCAAACCGGAGATATACAGTATCAAATCTAGTACAGAAACTTGGCGGTGTCGGAATATCTGAATCAAAATCCTCACTTGGGGAAGTTAATGGTTTGATTTTTACTAGTGTCCTTGGCCGAATGATGCATAAACTTGGAATCCCCCGCGGTGACAAAATGGTTCAGGAACCATCACTTCCATCATGGATTATCAATGGAGATACTGGAACCATTTCTGCGTATCTTGAAGAATTATTACCGGAAGAAGCTTGGATAACCTTTGACTACAATAAAGCAAGGATTGGAATCGGTCGTTCAAAAGCATTGTATGCTCCAAACGCATCAGAAACCTATGGGTTTACGAATTTACTCTCTTCTGAAGTTCTCAAGGTGATAACACGAAACCAGTATCGAGTAGAACGAAGTTTTGGCACTGGCTCTGAGTACGTATACTATGAAGCTACAATGAAAGAGTTGAGAGAACTCAGTGAATCTGGAGATGATGAAACAACAAGAATTGTGAGAACTGCCCTCAAGATAATAGAATCCCATCCACCTACTCTTCTTCTCCAAGAACGAGAGATTTGTCAAAAAATCGGTATAGCCATGACACAACCCAAGCTTCGCAAAATTACATTTTCCGATGCAACTCAAAGAATTACTGCCCAATGGGAGACCCTTACCAGAAGACTCCAAGATGTAGTAAGATGGTTTGAGATTGCACCACCTAATGATATAGTCAAATATGAGAAATTGAGTAAATGGGTGGAAGAGTACAGAAATCGGATTGGTGCAGGCCTTTGAAGGTGAATGGAGCTCAATTATCAGGAAGATTGATGAGCTCCAATCATTTCTACACTATTAATGCCATAATCCCTTTCTGAGCGTGAAGGCGATTTTCAGCTTGGTCAAAGACCACACTATACCTCGTGTCATCCATGATATCAGAAGCCAGCTCTTCATCCCTGTGTGCGGGAAGACAATGCATCACGATTACATCATCTTTGGCTGCCTCAACGAGTGAACGGTTTACTTGGAATGCCATCAATGCAGCTTCTTTTGCCTCATCGCGTTCCTGACCCATGCTGAAGAAGGTGTCTGTATAGATTACATCTGCATTCTTTGCAGCTTCCTTTGGATCGTTTACTACCTCCAGTGTAGTCTTGTACCTCTTGCTTAATTCAGTAGATTTCTTCATTATTTCTTCTGAAGGTGTATATCCTTTTGGCGAACCAATTGTTACATCCATTCCCATTATCGTGCAACCTTGCATTATTGAGTTGCTTACGTTGTTAGAATCTCCAACATAGGTAATCTTCAACCCCTCAAGTTTGCCCTTGTGTTCTTCGATTGTCATCATATCCGCCATAATCTGACAAGGATGTAGCAAATCAGATAATCCATTGATGACAGGAACCGTACCAAACTCGGCAAGCCCCGCGACTTCATCATGTCCAAAGACACGTGCCATAATAACATCACAATATCTACTTAGAACTTGGGCTGTATCACCTATTGTTTCTCCACGACCGAGCTGTGTTCCACTGGGCTGCAAGTATAATGCGTGCCCTCCTAGTTGAGTCATGCCAACCTCAAAGGACACTCTGGTACGTGTTGAAGATTTCATGAAAATCATCGCTAATGATTTGCCTTTCAGAAGTTCATGCGACTCTCCACGCTTCTGTTTTCTCTTCAAATCATGGGCGGTATCGAGGAATTTCCTCAGTTCATACCTCTCAAAATCTGATAGATCAATGAAGTTCCTGCCTTTCAGACTCAAATTAGACACCTCTTGCTGAATGTAATTCGAGGTGTTTTCTTCTTCGTAATAAAAATGCCGTTGTATGAGTTTATAGACTAATCCAAAACTGATTGGAAATCGAGTCCGAATTTTAAACCAAGAAGCGATGTGAGGATATCTCATTTCAACGGTATGCCAATCCTTACATGGGATGGTATCCGCATCCTGAAGCAATCCCATCCTGGCACACTCCTCTGTTCGAAGATATTGCTTTCTCTAGGATCCCTACCGAGAACGTATCACACTCATCAGTAACTGTAGGAGTGCATAAGGTAAGTACATTCACATAACGGTATGAAAGGACTAGGAGTCTGGTTCCTCCCTCATGAGAGAACCATCCCGAAAGCCTCAAGGAGTATTTGCTCTAAGGGGAAGTCCTCACCTTCCCAGAAGTCACCAGCTTCGAAAGGGAGGTCCGTGGCCGACTGCTATGACCAGACTTCACTTGCTGAGTCTGTGAGCTCTAAAGACCCTGCCATGGTAAATGCTGTGGAAACACCGTTTGTAATCAAAAGATGTGGTGCTTTTGATAATTTAATACAGCGGACAGAAGCCAGGTCCCATCTGAGGAACAATGTTCCTATGAAGAGGGGCAAAGCTTGCTACACCTTGAAGAACTACAGTTTTTCGGATGCTGGTGACAGCCGTCGTGAGAAAGGCGGAACACAGAAGTTTCCTCTTGTTGTGAATCACTAACGACAAATGTAAGAAATGGGTTTTGCCGTTGTAATCAGTTTGCAATTATTCTATCTGCAAACCAATCTGGGTCGAAGGGTTGAAGGTCTTTGTAGGTTTGACCAACACCGATATACACAACTGGCCTTCCAGTAATGAATGCTATCGATAAAGCGGCGCCTCCAGAAGGATCTGCATCAACTTTGGTGAGAATAGCGCCATCAATTTCTATGGCTTCATGAAACTCCTTCGCCTGCGAAAGCGCATCATTTCCAGCAAGAGCATCGCCTATGAAGATCTTAAGGTCGGGCTCTGCCACACGTGCAATCTTTTTCATCTCATTAATCAAGTTCTTGTTACTCTGCATTCTCCCTGCAGTATCAATCAAAACCACATCGATGTGTCTTGCTTTTGCATGCGCAACGGCATCATATGCTACAGCTGCTGCATCGGAACCATAGCCCTGCTTAATGACACGAATGCCAAGTGCTTCTGCATGTTTCTCAAGTTGCTCGATGCTACCTGCCCGGTATGTGTCCCCAGCTGCAATTACAATACTGTGGCCATTATTCTTGAGGAGATGTGCAAGTTTAGCTAATGTTGTTGTTTTCCCAGTTCCATTAACTCCGACAAGCATAATTGATGTCAGTTCCCCATTTTCCTTCCTCTGGGCAACATGCTCCAAGATGTCCAATGGCTTTTTTGGGGTTAGAACTTCACGCACTGACTGAGAAAGAGCATCCTTAAAGAGCCGACCTGTATTCTCAAGCCTTCCAGTTCGTGTTCCCAGCAATTTCTTCTTAGTTAAATCACAAATATGTTCGGCAACCTCAACTGCAACATCATTCTGAATCAACACAAGCTGCAGATTCCAAACTGCATCTGCTAGATTCTTCTCTGTCAATTCCTTAGTGGTTGCACTTGTTACTGCGCCATCGAGGGCTCCGCGAAGCTTCTCGAACAAAGTACTATTCCTCCGGTTTCGTTTGCTGAGCGGCTTGTGCTTGGGTCATCTGTGCCTGAGCAAGTATTTGCTGTGCTTGATTTGCGAGTATAGCTGCACGATTAGTGGTTTCTTCGTACTCTTGGCGTAGATTTCCCAAAAACTTATTGAGTTCGGTGACCCTCTCGGAAACTATCTTCTGTGCATCTTCTAGACTTTGTTCTGTCCGTATTCCACTTCCAATGCCTCTAATGACACGCTCGTTATTCACGACTTGAGCCTCGATGAAAATCGCTCCTCCAATATTGATGAGCATTGTTTCACCGGGTTGTCGTGTTTTTAGTTCCTCTAGAACTCCTAGACCTGCCATATAGCTACCTAGGGTTTCCTGGAATACGTTGATGCTATTTTCCAGTTCACCAATTTTGGCTTCCAAAGTCCTTTGTTCGTTGAGCATTTGCTGAAACATGTTTTCAGCCATTACATTTCGCTCTCCAGACCCAAAGCCTTCCGGAGTTCGAGATTTTGCACATCTTCGGGCTTAATCTCTTTAATCTCTGTAAATGTAATGTATCTTCTTTTGACCCTATGACGACTACCTAGTTCGGAGAAAATTGATTCCTTAACGTGGTCTTCCTTGTCTCCCATAAGTTCCTTAGTAAATGTAAATCGCCTCTTCAATTTCGTGTACTCGCCAGTTGCTATCCAAACTTTCGAACTCATCTATTTTTCACCTTTCACCTAATTATACGAATCTCAGTACTTGTGAAACATGTGCAAGTTCTACACCTGTAGTGTCAGAACCTGCAATCATTCCATCAACATTAGCCAGCACACCAAGGCTGGTGTAGGGACTGCCTCTGTTCACCGTTCCAACTTCAACCTCCACTTTTAACAGCTGTGATGCAATATCAATCTCTTCAGCTGTTGCCATGGGATGAATAACGCCCCCATTGTTTGTTGCAACCATATTGGCTCCAACAATGGGCAGTTTTGCAATTGTCCCAGCGACAACCTCGACTCCCAGAGTATCAGCAATCTTCTCACGTGCTGCACGATCAAACTCTGGGTGGCAGATTGCCCCACTATCGTTTGCAAGAATAATATTCCCGAGAGCAGTCATCTTACTGTCTATCCACTCAACGGGCACTTCTGAAGAATCCCTAAGTATCTTCAATTCTTCATCTGAAGTTGTATAGGGAACCAGAATACCATTGGAGTTGGCTACCGCTACAAGTCCAACTACATTCATAGTAGCAATAGTCGATTGAACTAGTGGCAGATTGAATGTTCTTTCAATCGTATTAAGATCCTTCTCGGACACGTGGGGGCTTACAAACACGAAACGGTCTGTTGCCACTCCGAATGCTCCGACATTGATATCGCCATCGAAGTTCGTTCGGGCGACTGTCGTTGGTTATCCCTCCGCCAGATATACGCGCACAAGATTTTCGTCATTCTTGGTCGCTCTGATTCGAATCCTACGAGGTGGCTTTTGAATACCCCTTTCCCAGATCTTCTCATTGACTTCTGGTTGTATTAGAATCGCTTCAGGCTTCATGTGCCTTTCGACAAACTTCTGAAGAATTCGGACTGAGCGGTTTGCTCTCTTGAGTCTACTACCTGTCCAGTATGCCTTTCTAAGTGGGACAGTGTAGATTCGCTCGTCAATAATCTCCTCTTCAGGAACCGCTTCTGGAGCTTCCTCTGGTGCCTCGGTTTTAACATCGCCTTCAGTAGGCTCTTCAATCTCCTCAATTTCGGGCTCTTCTTCGTCAGAAACCTCTGCATCTACAATTTCTTCTTTGGGGGCCATCTTTCATACACCTACTATGGCTTCATCTTCGTTTGGCGCCAGTTTCGCTGGTTAGACATTTCCAGAAAAATTCATAGCTGCGCGTGTGTTGGGCTATGAGTCATTCACTGGAAACGAACTACTTACTCGAAAGAGTAAACACCAACAACGCGCGTTGCCAGTGGAACCGATAAAAAGATACCGATATATCACCTGTTGACAGGGTCGTTCTGAAATGTATCTCAACTCGACTTTGTGCGGAAAATGTTTCATTCTGGGAAGCCCTCATGTTACAAGAGGCTGATCGTTTCCATGAGGCGGAAGATATGGCTAGGCGAGGTCTAATTAGACTTACAGTTCTGAGTGGTAACAGAAAAATTGGACTTCGTGTAGAATAAGTTTTGAGATTAAGTGCTTATACTTCAGTTGAAATCGAAATAGGGCTCAGCTCAATTAGATAGGAGTTTCTCTTTTTAGGATGATATGTCATCTTCAAAGTTAGTCCTTTCTTTTTTGCTTCTGATTTTGTACCTCTAATTACGAATAGAATCGCGATAGATGTGGATAGTGCAAAACCAAATCCGGGAAATGTGAAGAAGAACGTCGAAAGAGCACCCCAATCCCAGGGATTACCCGGAGATATGTATGTAACCAGCTCATGAATAGGAAATGAAAGAATTCCAATCTATGGCAAAAACAGTATTAAATGCTCTTCTAGAACTTGCTCCCCGGATTCTCATTGACGTTGATTATGATCCGGAAGAGAATGCATACGTCTGGACAGTTGTGAAACATCCTGAACGAGAATTGAGAGGTGACAAACTTGAGTACAAGGTGTAGCACTGGTATTGAAGGACTGGACAAGGTTCTCCTTGGAGGATATCCCAAGGGGAGAACCCTCTTACTGGAAGGACCTAGGCGCAGGCAAGACCCTCATGTGTCTGCATTTCGTTCGTGGTGGTATCTGCGGGAACCCCGAGAAACCTGAGAATGCGATTATCGTCTGTCTCGACAGCAGTCCTCAGGATTTCATTGAGGATGCACAATCAGTCTTTAGAAAATGGGATATCAAGAAGACAATCGAGAGAGGTCACCTGATCCTCATTGATGGATATACTGGACGTCTTGGATTTGTGCCTGAAGGACCTTATGCAATCCCGAAGGATGATTACAAGATCGACTCTATCATCGATAGAATCCTTACCGCACAGGAGAAAAACAATGCAAAACGGTTGGTAATTGACCCTGTATCGAGACTGTTCAGCGATAGGTCCCAAATCCGGCGTGATAGCGAGATCGACAAGTTCACTTTCTTTCTTCAGAATGGATCAATCAAGGAGAAGAGGGAAGAAAAACTACCCCTCACCACAATATTGACTGCTGAATCAGCTGAGGGCCATTTCAGTGAAGAACACTATGGAGCACATGGAGTGATTAGGTTATCCTTCGAGCGGCGGGAAAACACGAAGGTGCGAACTCTGGAGATTGTGAAGATGAGAAGGACTATGCATTCGATGGACTATGTTGAGTATGAAATCGGTGTTGATGGAATAGATGTGATTGCCTGATTTTCCGAGGCTAATGATTTCCTTCTAAATATATGCATGATACACCAAGCACAAACCTTCTCATCCGAATCCCTTTTAGTCACTAATTTTGTCTAATCTATACAACATAAAAAGAGTGGAAGGAGTGAGTCATTCACTCCATAGTGTCGTTCTATTGAAAGCCATTGTTCCATACCCACGCAACATCTTGTTTGAACCACGTAACTTCAAAGAAATCACTTACATCCAGACCCAAGCTGCTTAGAACATGATATACCGCAGTATCGATGATTGCTACATCATTACTTACGGATAGCATCCTGAGATTCGATAGAGAAATATACGCATCAAATGAGTGGATTCCATTGAAATCACATCCATCAATGTATCCTTCTAGAATCCTGATTGGTATCTCATCACTACTATTTGGAACTCCCTGTCCCTGAATTATATCACTTCCATTTCTAGCTGAGAAGCGGAAGTACTCAAGATCAAGCCCATATTTCTGTATAAAACTGTTGAACGCAAGAGTGTCCAAGGGTCTATCAAGCGTGACAGTCACAGGAATCTTTGTGTTGGAATCTGAAGCAGATGTAAGCTGTCGAGTCATTGAATCCATGAGTGATTTGTAATTATCGATTTGACGCGTGGCATTATGATGAAGATTCTCATTAATCCTCAGATTATATGGATACATGCCGACGATTGAGATTGAATACCAATCATTCATGTATGAACATTCTATTGGAAAGCTCTCCTTTACATTGATTGCTCCTTCGGAACTAATCGTGTCTGAAGAGAGATAGAAGTTGCCCAAGCTGTATGTTTCTGTGTCTTCATCAATCTCAAGCCATCCTACAGCGAAACCGGGAGGATCAAACACACCAATCCAATCTGCCTCATTTGCAAGTTCGGATTCCAATGACATAATGACAGTACCAGACCCTACAATATCATATCCGACCTCAATGTAATAGACTGTCCCAGCTGAGAGATATTCTGGATTCAATGTGTATACTTCTATCTCTTCATACTCGTCGCTTTCCTCTTCATCCTCATTGGATTCAGTATAACCAACAGTACCTGGAAGATTAGTAGAATACCAGCTATTTGCTTCTAGAATTGTCCATGGATCAGAACGAAACTCTTTGATATAGCATGGATTCCATCCGAATGGAAAACCGTCATGTTTGACATACGGACGGTGCTCACGTATCATATCATCTATAGCTCCTTGCTTGAAACCGAAGTACGTCTTCCATTTGCAAGTTGTTTGGGTACTTGAGGACTCATAAAAAGATACAAAATGGGGTGCAAAGAACCAAGGTTCCGCAGCCTCAAAAGCAATCTCGACCTTCTGACTAGACCACACATCTTTCGCTTTGAGTCTTATCACGTAATCATGTGATGTGGATACAGATATTTCAGGAGGAGAATAGAAGGATTTCCACTTCCATGTGTTTGTAGTTCCATCAGAAACGATTGTTTCATCCCAAACAGTTAATCCCGTTGTAAGGTCATATATTTCAATCGAACCTAAGGTTCTCACTCCCGCATAGGAGAACTTCCATCCATAGTGTCCTCTAAAGTGAAGAAGATCCGCACCCTCGATTTTGTAGTTTGACTCTATTGTTAGATAGCCCATATAGCTTGATGAACCATATGTACCGAATATAATCTCCTTATCATTGTTTGAATTGTGGTCCAGAGCACAGGTAATAACATCACCCCAGTTGCTCCATAAATTACCCCCATAGCCGGATACCGGAGTGCTCGTGAATGACCAATAGTCCTCAAGCTGATAGAAGTACACGTCTCCCACTGCTGCCGAAGTCCAACTTGTCCATGAGGTTGCTTCCACGGGAGTAATTGGAATTGCAGCAAAGCTAAAAATCAGAAAAACTGTAAGGAATATAGACCTTACTTTTGTCATTTCACCAGAGCTCCTTTCTTTCTAGGAGAATGTAGTTGAGAAAAATATTCACAATTCTCTTCCTCATCTGAAACTCCCCATAAACGATACGTTTGGTTTGATAAATATCTTTTGGCCGATGGGGCTCTGTGTGAAAAGTCGATGAAGTAATACAAGAAGTTGTGACCAGACCGACTGGATCACATGACTCATGAACTACCACACGTCATACGACTCAGCCAAGTCTCGTCACTCTCAGTTCTTGCTTGATGAACTTAT
>JARGGA010000524.1 GCA_029210805.1 Candidatus Thorarchaeota archaeon | reverse complement strand
AATATTCTTCTTGGAAATCAGGGATTTGGAATTTCTGTACTGTCTGTAAGTAACTCTGTGTTCTGGGGAAATTTTATTCGAGGCAATGGAGAGGGTGACGCAAGAGAGATTGGTACTGCAAATGATTGGAGTTCAACTGACGGAATCGGCAACTATTGGGGAGATCAAGCAAACACAACTAGGGCTACAATAGCAGGAGGAGTTGAAAGTTACGATGAACATCCTCTATCGGTGACAGAAATTTCTTCATTTCCCATGATATCAGAAAACTCCGATTTGGCTCTGACCTATGACAATGAAACAGTGATATTGTCTTGGATTGTCTGGACAATAGATGACACCACAGTTGAAATTAATATCGATGGCATAGTTGATTTCACCACAAATACCTTTGAATCGATCAAAGTCAGTTACAATTTATCCAATCTGACAGAAGGATATCATAATATTACAATTGCAGTATACTACGCAGGAGTATTGCACACATCGGATACTGTTATTATATTCATGGAAGTTTCAATTGCACCTATTGTAACTGTATTGACAGCCTCTGGCCTTATTGCAATCGTTATAGTTTTGGAAATCCTAAGGAAGAGAAAAATAGTAACAGGAACAATTCTGGAGCCAGTTCCCGTAACCTGAAGAAGTTCCACTATTCAAAATCGATTCCTGGATATTCTTTCAATTTGTTGGTCATTTCTATGAAACGCTTGTTGACAAGGTCGAATATTGATCCAGCCACAAATGTTCCATCTTTCTTTAAGCCAGCCTTATGACCAGTTAATATCTCGATGCCTTCAGATATCGTGCTTACAGGGTAGATATGGAATTGTCCATTCTTAGCCGCTTCAACAATCTCTTCCTTTAGCATAAGATTCTGAACATTGCTTTCGGGGATGAGAACACCGTGTTCTCCAGTAAGCCCTCGAGCTTTGCAAATCTCGTAGTAGCCTTCGATTTTCTCATTCACTCCGCCAATAGCCTGTACATCGCCATTTTGATTTACTGAACCAGTTACTGCAAAACTCTGTTTGATAGGAATACCAGATAGAATGGAAAGTAGCGCATAGAGTTCAGTACTTGAAGCACTGTCTCCATCAACACCTGAGTAACTCTGCTCAAAGACAAGTCGCGCGCTCAGTCCCAGCGGTTTATCTTGAGCGAATGTTCGAGACAGAAATCCCCCGAGAATCATAACACCCTTAGTATGAATCTTTCCACCCATATCCGATTCTCGCTCTATGTCTACGATTCCAGAGCGACCAACACCTACGCTTGCAGTAACTCGAGTTGGACCGCCAAAGGCGAAATCACCATACTTCATGACTGCTAGACCATTGATCTGTCCTACTGCCTCATCTTCAGTTGATATCAGTATGACTTTATTATTGATCATTTCCTGAATCTTTTCCTGAATAAGATTCGATCGGTAAATCTTCTCTTCGATAGCCTTGTTGATGTGACTGGATGTGACATGTTTTGAAGCATCTTGCATTGCGTAGTATGTTGCTTCACGAATGAGGTCTGCAACATCCGAAAAGCGTGTGGAAAGCTTCTCTTGATCATCTGCAAGTCTTGAGCTGTATTCAATTACTTTTGCAGCTGCCTTGGCGTCCAGATGTTTTAGTCCCTCATTCTTGCATACATTGGCCATCACAGCCGCATATTTCTGCATGTTCTTGGAGCTTCTTTTCATGGTCGTATCGAAGTGGGCTTTAACTTTGAATAATTCCGTGAAATCAGAATCCTGAGTGTACAACATCTCGTATATGCGACTGTCGCCTACGAGGATTACTTTGAGGTCTAGTTCGATTGGCTCCGGCTTTTGTCCCCTCCCAGATAGGGGTCCTGCACCCATCATGACATCTTCAATCGTTATTGTCCCATTCTTTAGTGCCCTCTTGAGACTTTCATAGGAGGCAGGAGATTTTGCCAAATCTTCAACAGGGATCATGAGATATCCTCCATTTGCGCGATGAAGACTACCTGGCTGAATCATCGTAAAATCGGTTGTAAGCATGCCAAATCGTGCTTCCTTCTCAATACGTCCAAAGAGATTGCTATATGTGGGGTTATATTCTACCACAACTGGAGCACCCTCAAGATCTTTGTTGCTTACCATAATATTAACTTCGTAACTTTTGAAGAATTGTTCAAGAGCAAATTGAGCTTCAGGGGGCATGTTTGCAGCATTCTTCGCCTCTACAAACTTGCCAAGGTTTTCAAGAATGCTCTCTTGAACCTGATCAATAAACTTGACTGCTTCATCATTCTTTGCATAACTTGTTTGTAAATCAGAGATGATGTGTCCTATTGCGAATAGCGATACATCTCGATTGAGCGATTCAACTTTGGAAGTCACTTGAGAC
>JARGGA010000523.1 GCA_029210805.1 Candidatus Thorarchaeota archaeon | reverse complement strand
TCCGGTTTCGCTTCTAGTTGCGTCTGCCAACTAGTATTCCTAGGATAAGACCAATTACGATACCACCAACAGCTCCACCCATGAGCACAAGATTTGGATCAAATCCAAATAGAGTGCCACCAACAGTAACAGTTTCAGTCACGGTAACAGTTTCAGTCACGGTGACAGTTTCTGCGGGTGTATTCTCATAGAAGTATGCTTTGGCTTCAAGCAGCTCTGCGTAGGCTTCATTCAGGATCTCCATCATTCCAGCGGAATCATGGAATCCATCGGACTTGTCATTCTCCTGTAGATGGACAATGGCTTCTACGTCCTCAATGATTTCTACAATTTCAGCTACTAGTTCGTGATCAGCACCATCAGTGGCATTGTAGGCTTCTACAATTGCCAGCAAGGCTTCAGCCTCTTCAACAATCTCTTCAGCAAGAGCTACAAAAGCATCCTGCTTCATTTCAAGCTGATTAAGAGCCCACTCCTCCATTCCAAGGTGACACTCGTCGCTCTGACCACATGCAAGATCTGGCTTCACGTCGAAAGTGTGGTTAAGGAAGTAAGTAGTGTTGTCGCCTGCTACAGCATAATCAAAGCCGTGACAATCAATACACTCAACGCCAGCAAGGTGGTGTGAACCACCATACCATATATTGTAAGTGTCGTGATGTGTACCAACGTGGCAAATTGCACACAGCTGGGTTGTGTTCACTGCTCGGATCATACCTGGACCGTCTTCAGACCAATCACTGTGGACAGAGTGACAAGCTGGGCATCCAATTGGATTGAAAGCACCTGCTGGATCAAAATCATCATCCATGTGAATGAATCCTTCAGTAGACATGCAGTGCATGCAGGATGAACCTGCGTGGCTGCTGGTCCTGAGGTCTGTTAGGGAATTAGCGTGGGCTGAGTTTGTATAGGCACCAGTCTGGTGAGGATGTGTTGGACCAGAGGCCTCGTGACAATTCTCACAGTTTGTGCCATTGTAGTCAATGGACCCGGTTGAGTCATGACATGCAAAACAATTCACACCAAGTGCGTCGTATGAGTCGTCTATGGCATTGTAACCAGAAACGTGACACTCGGCGCAGGTAGAATTGAAGAACGCTTCAGTACCTTCCCAATGGTCACCAATGGTAATGTAATCATTGGTTGCATTAGAGAATGAACCCATGTGGGTAGCATGTGCGGTTCCGGTCCAATTGTTATACTCATTTGCATGACATGTAGCACAATCGTCTGGATCCATACTTGAACCCGGGGTCGCTAATTCGTGCTGATCTCGTCCGTCAGTCCCGATTATAGTAATCGGTATGCCGGCACCGGTCGGTCCTAGGAGAACGGCGAAACCAACGAGGCATAGAAACAGGTAATAGCCTGCAACTACGCGCCTATTGATTTTGGGGGAATCGGTATAATATACCATTATTTAATTCTCCGTTCTTCTCGGAAACGATTGTAACGTTAAGTTACAATTATCAATTTTACTGATGCACCTGCATAAAAAGATGTCCGTTATCTATTGTGAATATGCTCAATTTCTTGCAAATTGTATCACTTCAGCATTTTTGATAGTATATTATTGTAACCTTTACTAACAATTCATATCACAAAAATCGTGCATATCAGGTATGTTTAGTTAAGATGCGTATGTAAACTGGCAATTTATTTACCATGCAATCGCTCAAAAACAGAAAGAGAAGGAGCCGCATCGACTCCTTCCATAATACGAAGATTAGTCGCGCCTACCAAGTATCACTCCAACGAGAATACCAATTAGTAGTCCCCCACTCAAGGCCGCTGCCAGCATGAGTTGAGAACCTCCTGGAATAGTAACAAACTCGGTTACTGTTTCAGTGATAGTCGACCCATTATCAATAGTGACTGGTGGTAAATACTCATAGAAGTACGTCTTCGCATCGAGCAAGTCTTGATATGCATCATTCAGTTTAGCCGTGAAAGCAGCAGGATTGTGGAAGCCGTGGGAACCATCACCATCGAGATCATCGACCAAGCCAACTACTTCGTCAATGATGCCCTGCACATAGTTAGCATGAGTGGTGTTTGCGCCAGCTGTTGCATTATAAGTTGAAATTATAGTTTCAAACGAAGTAGCTTCAGCTCGAATCTCATCAACCAATGCATCGAATGTATTGCCTATAGTGTCCAGTTGGTTCTTTGCCCATTCTTCTGTCCAAAGGTGGCAATCTTCACTCTGACCACATGCAAGCTCAGGGTCAACCACAAAGGTATGATTCAAGAAATACGTGCTATTGTCACCTTCAACTGCATAATCGAAACCATGACAATTAACACATTCAACTCCCGCAAGATTGTGTGAACCACCATACCAAATATAGAGTCCCTGATGACAGAGAATGCAGAGTTCTGTT
>JARGGA010000037.1 GCA_029210805.1 Candidatus Thorarchaeota archaeon | reverse complement strand
TGGGTGATCGTACATTGACTTGTGCATTGCTGGAACAACCACAACTGGTATCCGCGCTCCAATAGCTGAAGAAACGGTAGTTGTCACTGGCGTATCGTCTATTCCATTGGCTATCTTGCCAATCGTATTAGCGGTTGAAGGTGCGATGAGCACCAAGTCCACGTGTCCATCATGCTTTCCTGCCAAGGTGATATGCTCTATTTGTCCAGTCAGCTTTGTCACAACAGGATTGCCTGTTGCCCATTCAAGTAAATCCGGGTGTATTATTCTCATACCAGCTTTACTCATAACGCCGTAGACCTCTGCGCCATGGCGCATGAGAAGCCGAGCGATATGCACCGATTCTACCGCTGCTACGCTACCTGTAACACATAATGTGATTTTTTTGTTCTTCAGAAGGCTACTAACACTACCTATGATGAGCTTTGAAGTGTGTTGCATAAGGCAATCACCTACAACATGCCATTCTGACATCAGTATCTAAATCTATTCTTAATATACGATGGCGAGGCAAAGAATATATGGTGTGTGATTGTTGCTGATGCTTGCCAGAAATGGCCAGCTTAGTGGTATTGCTACAAGCATGCTAGAGGAGATATGCCATTGAGGTGATTGTACGGAGAGCAGACTGGATGGTGTATTGAGGATGTGTATGGCTTCTCGACTGAAGGGGGGTTGGACCTACAGTGGAACCTGAGAAGGATGCACGCTATCAAGCGTATGAAAAGGTTATCTCCTCCTTTGGAACTCCGACGCAATCTCTTTTTGTTACAGATAATGATAATGAAGTTAATACCTTTTTGAAAGACTTGAACGAGTTCTTGGTCAAATCTGGCCGAATGGACCCGAACGCGACCGAACTTCCCTATCATCTTGTTCGAATTGGCTATGATGGAGATATGCTTGATGATATCTTCAGATTGACCGTATCTGTAGAGGCTGACAACTTCGAGGCATCCTCATTACATACTTCCGCTCTTTCATCAAAGCAATCCATCTTTCAACATCTCTACAACACAATTGCCAAAGACAAGTGGCTCGTTTTTCATATCAGTGAATTTCCACTTGCTTACTACTTCGAAACTGCAATCACTGTAGATGTTGAAGAATTATCTGATATTATGGATCCCGCAGTTCATGATGAAACGATTCATAGATACTTGAACGACCTTCGATTACAGGGTTCTGAAGAACATCGCAAAACCTATAGCTTCTTCTATCGTATGAGTACATCCCTGCTCATGGAACTTTCCAACGTATTTTTGGTAGTCCCAACGGTTGGAATGAATCGTCACTTGGTAGTATCAAGCTGGAGGACACAAACCCTTCTCCTTGGATTCAGTCCGCTTACCTGGTCTTCGGGAAGCTTTAGCGTCTATGATTTAAGTGGACGAGATATCGATGCTCGATGGGCATATCCCGCACCTCCATCTGACGATCCCAGAGTCAAGCAATACACAAGTCTGGTGCCCCTTGACAAATAGGCTCAGAACTGTTCCAAACTAAGGGAACCGACATTGTTCAGGAATGTAAGACCTGTTGCTGTTGCAATCAGAATGATGGAGCATCAAGAAATCCGAAACCTGCACTTAAATATATAAATTATATATTAGTATATACCATTTGATTGGTACTATGGTCATCTTTATAGATGGCTTTACAGTGAAGAGCCTTGAATGGAGCGTTGACCCTAGAGTTGAGAACAGCGCGTGCATATGTGCCCGGACACGTAACAGGACTTTTCCGGATTTATGACACGCACCCCGACCCACTTCATAGAGGCTCACGTGGGGCAGGGTTCTCAATTACTGCGGGCACTCTAACAACTGTCACTGTCACAGACGAACAAAATTCAGTGATTACAACGACATACAATGGCGAAATTATAGAGGCCGTAGTTACAGAAACGGTGGTAGCAAAATTGTCTGAAGCTTACAATATGACACTGAGTGTTGAGGTTACACATCAATCAGACCTCCCCATCGGTGTTGGGTTTGGAGCTTCAGGAGCTGGGGCTCTAGGTACAGCTCTATCGTTAGCCACTATTGTTGACCCCAATTTAGACTATACAAGTGCGGCTCAATATGCTCATCACGCCGAAGTTGTGAATCATGCTGGACTCGGTGATGTTATCGCCCAGACAGTCGGAGGCCTCGAGGTTCGTACAAAAGCAGGAGCTCCTGGGCTGGGTGAAGTTATCAGAATTTCCCATCCAGATGACTTGATAGTAGTATTGGCTGGCTCCACTGGGCTTAACACAAAAGATGTTCTTACAGACCCCAAATGGAGAGAGGCTATCAATCTCGCTGGTGAAGATCTCTTGGATGATTTGGCCAAGCAATTGTCATTCGAACATATATGTGAAGTTTCAAAACTGTTTGCAGCAACAATTGATTTGGAAACTCCACGAATCATTCCCGCATTGGCTACCCTTCACAAAAATAATTTAGCTCTGTCAAGCCAGGTCATGCTAGGGGACTCTGTTTTTTGTATCTGCAAACAATCCAATGTAGAACATGCAAAATCAATTCTCAGAGAATACTGGGATGAAGATGAAATCATGGAAACCACAATCTCTTCTGCAGGAGGGCAAGTTCTACAATGACCAAGATTGAGATTCCTGCTGATCATCCCAGAAGGGACTCCCTGGAAGTGAGAGAGAAAATAATCGAGGGTCATGACCTTCATATTGTTGCAACCGCTGGCCTCCTCGCCCACGGTCGAGGAGAAGCGTTTGACTATCTCATTGGAGAGCATACCACATATCAAGCCAGACTGGCAATGCGCGCTGCAGTAGCTGCAACACTTACTGCAAAACACCCCGTAATTAGTGTGAATGGCAATATCTGTTCACTTATTCCTGATGATTTGGTTGAATTCTCTGAGATTGTAAGGGCACCTCTCGAAATCAATTTATTCTACTATCGTAAAGAACGTGAAGATGCCATTCTCAAAGCACTTCATGATGCTGGTGCGAAGGATGTGTTAGGGACACATGACCGACCATCTACTACGATCCCTGAACTCAGCAGTAATCGTCGTAAAGTAGATCCAGAAGGAATAGGCTCTGCTGATGTTGTAATTGTTCCTTTGGAAGATGGAGATAGAACTGAAGCACTTTGTAAGATGGGCAAGTTCGTTATCACTGTAGACCTGAATCCTATCAGCAGGACTTCGGTTTATTCTAATATCACAATTGTTGATAATATTGTACGTGTGCTCCCTATAATGGTTGAAATGGTACACGAAATGAAGAAACTTCCCCACGAAGAACTTGTTCGCATTGTGCAAGAATTTGATAACGAGGCGAACATTCGGAGTGCTCTGAATCTTATGATTGAACACCTCTCCTCAAAGGCATCACAAAGCATTGAGGAACTAAAGGAGGGTAAGAAATGAAGATTGTTGTAATGGGCTCTGGTGCAATTGGCTGCCTTTATGGTGGACTGCTAAGTATCGCAAATCCTGGAAGTGTGACCCTTGTTGGCCGAAAGCCCATAATTGATGCAATTCAAACACATGGTCTTACAATTCGAGGTGCAATGGGTGATCATGATATTCCAATTAACGCAACCGAAGACCCCTCCACTATTGAGGAAGCTGATCTTGTCCTAATTACCACAAAAACTTACGATACACTTCGAGCGGCCCAGTCAATCAAGCATCTTGTTGAGAAGGGTGCTTATGTTATGCCTGTGCAGAATGGTATTGGTACTGAAACTATGGTTGCAGATGTTCTAAACACAACGCGTGTTCTTCGTGCAACAACTTGCATGGGTGCATTGATGCAACCACCGGGTGTAGTCACTGCTACAGGTCGAGGAATCACCGAAATTGGAACCAAGTACTCGGAAAATATGGAAATGGTTTCCAAGGTTGCAGATCTTCTGCAAGAGGCTGGTTTCATTGTGCGGGCATCTGATAATATCGATGGTGTTATCTGGACAAAGACCATTGTCAACTGTGGTATCAATCCTGTTGGTGCGCTTACCGACTTGACGAATGGTGAAATTCACAGCAACATGGCGCTTCGTCAACTCGTCATTCACCTAATAGAAGAAACTGCAGCAGTTGCAGAAGCCTTGGGCGTAGAGCTAACAACTGATGATCCAGTACGATACGCGTTAGGCACTGCAAAAGCCACATCTGAGAATATCAACTCCATGCTACAAGATGTCCGAAATAGAAAGAGGACAGAAATTGATTCTATTACCGGTGCGGTGATCCAAATCGGAAAGGAGTTGCGGATTGAAACTCCGGCTAGTGAGGCTGTTTATTCCCTTGTTAAGGCAATAGAATCCAAGTACCTTACAGATGAGGACTTATCTGATGAAGAGGTTCAAATCGCTGTTGATGAACTAGTTAAGTCAATCAACCAACATTGAACCAATCTTTTGCCATCTGATATGATGAATTTGCAGATTGTTTAGCCGTTCCTATTACAGGACCCATATGTCCTGGCAACGCTGTGTTGAAATGATCAAGATTCGCTAACCTGCCCAGAGATTCTACGATTTTTCTTGGATCGCCGGTTGGAAAATCTACTCTTCCAAAGCTTCCTCCAGAAAACATAGTATCACCCGTGTAAACAACACCCTCTTCTTCAAGATGGTAGCAAGCGCTACCTCCAGAATGACCTGGGGTATGCATGACCTTTACCTTTAGATTCCCAAACTCAAGGACATCTCCTTCTTCAAGTACTCCTTCAATGTTCATCGGAGGAATATCGGCCCCAAAGGTTTGTCCTAATGTAAGGGACATGTCCCCCGAATTGATCATATCCGCCTCTACTTTATGAAGATGAATCTTAGGTGAAGCTTCTTTCAGCAATGGAACCACACCACCGATATGATCAACATGACTATGGGTAAGTAGTACATCTGTAATGGAACCAAGAGAACTTCCCACTTGCTCCAGAGCAGATTCCAGTTGATTTGAATAGACTCCTGTGCCTGCATCGATTAGGACCCTGCTGCTTCCACTATCTAGAAAACCAATATTCGAATCAAAGCTTCTACTTACAAAGATATACACCCCTGGCACGACTAAATCAAACATCTTATCACCTCATCTTCTCAATTAGCCTGTCAATCTCTTCTCTTGAGTTGTAGTAATGTGGTGATACACGAAGTCGCCCATTTCTTACTGAGCAGAGTATGTTATTTTTGTAGAGGTCTTTGTTCAATTCTTCCACATTATCTGGTGTACATGATACAGTCGCAGAACGATTTTCATCAGGAAACTCATAGTATTCTACTCCAATCTCTGCAAGCCTTTGTCTAAGATAGTCTGCATTGTCTAAGGCCGCACGTTCTCTATCCTGTGAAGGAATTTCAAGAAGCACCTTGAGTGACTCTTTGAAACCCACGTATGCAATCATCGCAGGAGACCCCGCCTCGAATTTACTTGCATCTGAAGCTGGAGTTCTTTCCGAATATCCGAATTCGTTCATGTTCTCTACACTCCACCATCCTAAGAAGCGCGAATTAATTTCGGGTATCATTTCTTTCTTTACATACACAAACCCAGCGCCTATTGGTCCAATGAGCCATTTCGCAGCTTGTGCTGCTGCAAAATCAACATCCATTTTTGGAAGATCTATGTCTTGCCAACCAGCGGCCTGAATTATATCCGCTACAAGGTATGCTCCTTTTTCATGAGCTGCTTTCGCAAGTCTACTGATATCCACTCTAAACCCTGAAGCAAATTGTACCATACTGACAGCAACAACTCTTGTATTTTCATCAATCTTCTCCACAAACGAATCGTGACTAACTAATCCTTTTTCGGATTCTACAACTCTGAGTTCAACACCATACATTCGAGCCGCATTTTGCCAAGGTATATAGTTTGCTGGAAACTCTAAATCACAGATGACTATATTGGACCCTCTTGGATAGTCAATTCCATGAGCAAAAATATTCAGACCGCCTGATGTATTTGGAGCAAACCCATAGTTGGCAGATTCACCTCCAAGCAAATTAGCGAGATTACTCTTGATTTCCTTGAAACTCTCAAGTGTTTTCTCGAAACTACCCTTTGCCTTTATCTTGTTATCCAGATATTCCTTCATTGCAGCTATTGTGACTTGGGGAGGGATTCCCGTTGCAGCATTATTGAGATAGGTCATATCTGCAAGCGTCGGAAAATGTTTCTGTACATACGCAGGGTCAATAATGGATTCCATGTCTTCGCAAATGGTCTTTTATGATAGATAAACCCCACTGATTACGTTCCGACAAAGTTTAAGTCAGGCCGTCATCTCCAAACATGTGGAGAGAGGTTTTGTCAGTATTCCGTAGATTAAAACAATGGGGAAAAAAAGACTCCAAAGATGGAGATGACAAGAGAGACTTAAGTCCAACAGATGTATCTACTCCAGAAACGGAACCTGATGAACCTTCTAACACGGTAATTAGCAGTTCAAAAACCATTGAATTACCTCCACCTACACCGGATGGCAGCATTGTAGCTTCTACAGCGGAGTTACGTGTGGATCGAGAGCAAACGCTGGATCTTGCAAAAGATGCCAAAATTGGTAAGCATACAACCAATGAAATCGTGCCTGGAAAGTTACTGAAGCGAGATGAGCAAGGCAGAGTACACATCAAAATAGTATTCTATGGCCCCTCACTTTCTGGGAAGACAACTGCACTGAGATGGCTTTTCGGAAATGTTCGTTCTCTCTCAAAAGGACGTCTTGTTGAGATTGCAGATGAACTCGGCCGTACAACATTCTTCGATTTCGTTCCGGTTACAGCAAGTGAACGAATTGTGTTCGATGTCTTTACCGTTGCTGGACAACGCCGTCATGCGAGAAGTCGAATCACCGTGTTAAGGGATTCTGATGGAATTATATTCATGGCTGACTCCCGTCCGGAAATGATGAATGAAAATCTTGCATCACTTGAAGAATTGAGGATTGCACTTGGAACCGATAGATTGGCTAACATGCCCATTGTTATTGCTCTGAATAAGCGAGATCTTCCAAATGCCCTGCCGATCGAGTATATGGCTCAGATGCTGGATGTGGAAAGCCATCCAATCTTCCCGACAGTTGCTACCGAAGGGCAGAATCTTCTTCGTATGTTTCAACGCGTCTTGAGAGATGCTCTTGTGTATAAGGTTGGTATCTAGTTTTCCTCAGACGGTAAGTAGGGAATGTTCCCTTTCTCAAGCTGATTAACAAGTTCTACTATCTCATCACAAGCTTGTTCCATGATTAACTTGCCCTTTTCCTTGCTGGCTCTAGTAGGATCTCCGAAGGTGGCCCTTGGTATCAATTCTCTTCGGTAGGTGCCCGAAACCACCCTGAATTTGGTTCTCACCCGGGCCTTGGTTGCATTCTCCATATCTACCAAATACGGTGCAACGTGCATGACCTCAGATGTTTCATCTTCTGCAGCATGTCCTTCAGGTGTTTCAAGAACAATAGCACGGGCACTTTCAGAAAGGTCTCTCCACCAATTGACGATAATTACAATTCTTTCTCCCTTGTTAGTGGCATCCTTCGCAGCAGTTTCAAGGTGTCCGGAGTTACCTCCATGTCCGTTTAATACAAGCAAGTATCTAATACTATGCTTGAAGACTCCCTTCATCACATTTGTGTAAAACGCTACAAGTGCTGATGGTTCAACTGTTATGGTTCCTTCAAATTCATTGAAAATCCAACTGTCACCATAGTTGATAGGTGGGAGCACGAGAGCACTTGTCCTATCATTAATCGCATCTACTAGATATTTGGGTAAGATATTATCTGTTCCCAGTGGTAGATGATTTCCATGGGCTTCGAGTGCTCCTGTCGGTAGCACTGCAACGTTTGTTTTCTCAATAGCCTTCAACAAACCAATGTGGGTAAGTTCTTGCCATAGTGGCATGGTTCTTCGGTATTGAATTTGAACTGCCTTCTAATTAATCATCTGGACTCCATACAAAATGGCTTGTTACCGAAAAGGTAATTAAATGACCATCACTGCTCGACTTCGAATCCCGTGGGAATTTCCCATGTGTGCTTCAAAGCCCCGTGGTGTAGCGGTCCATCATGAGGGGTTCTGGAACCGTTGAGCTTCCAGTGCTCTACGATAGGATTTCTCCTTGACCCAGGTTCGAGTCCTGGCGGGGCTACCATTTCTTATAGAGGGTGATGATGTTTTGGAGTCATTATGGGAAGGACACTTCCCTAGAACTGGTTTCATCTGCTGGGTTCAAATTGATTTGGCATGACATAGTTGAAACAAATGGGGAGCTAACTTTTTGGATTCTTGCGAAAAAGGAATAGGCTTTCTTCAAATTGAATCATTCCCTTCATGTCGAATTTTGTACCTTACTTCGTCATTTCAGTTCTAAAAAATGCAAGTATGCATTATCCGAATAGATTGACGATTTATGGAAAACACGTCTATTTTTACTGTATACCAAAGCCTTTTTAGGCAAATACCCGAATATGAGTATCGTGACAGGGGTCCCGTAACATGATGCTCATTTGAGTTTCCTGTTGCTTTTGTCTGCGTCCCCCTCCCGGCGGCGGACTCCTTCACACTTTTTTCCTTACAACTCTGATTAACTATGCAAAAGTAAATGGAAAAAGGCAAGTTCCTCATCGGGGCAAATCGTGGTAGGAGGGTTGAGGGTTTCGTAATTGAGGGTTGTAACGAAAACAAGCCCACGCACCCGCCTTGAATAGGTCCACAGGTCTTAGCTATCTCTAGGTCATCTAAATTAGTTGATATCGGACTCGGATAGCGAGTCTGTCTTGGTCTTGTCATTCTCAAACCTGCATTGGCCACCCGACCACTTCTTATTCAACACCTTACTTCGATTTAGTATTCTCAGGGAGTACCTGACCGTTTCTTCAGGAATAAGACCCCCACAACTATCACGACCACTGTGGCAATTAACCCAACACTCAAAGTGAGAATGAGGTCCATTGGCATCTCTCCCCCTGCTGGTGGACCGGTTGTAGTACCTGTTCCCGTGGTGGTCCCGCCTGTGGTGCCAGTCGTTGTTGTGCTTGTTGTAGATATAGGCAACACAGGGTCTGCTACCGTCATGGAAATCTTCTGATCATACCCCGTAGTAGTTTCAGCTGTCACCTCATGCTCGTCACTGGACTCTGTGATATCCGGGAATGTTCCAACATCCACCTCTGCGTCATCCACAAAGTTGTTCATTGTGTCTGTGAAGTCGAACTCCACATCCCAGTCTGTTGCAAATGCAAGATGATACTGCATGTTCGACAGTTTGATACCGGAGCTTGTCTGCGTGGAGCCGCTCAAGACATCCATTTCGATCTTGTGATGCGTTGTACTCTCAGCAAAAGTCATGGACGACTTATCAAGCGTGATGGCTGAGTTGTCAGTAACGATGTCTGAAGTCATGAATCCGCTCACAGTGGGATGTGCGATAAGGTTCACATCGTCCACAAAGAGTTTCAAAAGGTCGATGACCTTTCCTATACCTGTTGTCCCAAGTAAATCTGAGAGGATTCGTAAGAGATGTATCTCCACAGTGCAGTCGAGCATGGTGGATAGGAGATTTGGGCTGGTGGCAAAGTCCGAAACCGTGAACCATCCCTCCTTGTAATCACCTGTAAGACTCTCTCCAGAGAATCCTAACGCTGAGATCATGTCTGAGATAGCATCGAGGTCCACTGCAAGCTCAATAGAACCATCATAGGTCACTTCCTCCTCAAGCCCTATAAACCACCAATTCAGGACAAACCCAAGAGAGATGTCATAATCAAACGTGATAATGATGTCATTTGATGTCAGAGCAAGGTCAACTGTGACATCATACGATTCCCCTCTTGTTACAGATGTGGGAACAGACAGGGTCACCGTTGCAGGAACTGTAAATGTCAGTCCGAAATCAATATCATAATAGAACCCATTCTCAACGTACTCCTGACTTGCCTCAGTGTAGTGTACAACATCCTCCCAGCAGTCCACGATGTAGGGAAACACGAACGGATTATGTAACATATCATAGGTCAGAGACATATTGTCAGGAACTCTATAATCGCCACCACCGAACAGATTTACTCCCTCATAGACGTTGATGGGGGAATCGAATGCCTCGTCAAGTAGAGCATATCCAAACCCGATGACTTCATCTGACAAGGATTTCAATTGAGTATTGAGATTCACTACAGCTTCTCCACTTCCTAGTGGCACTCCAACTTCCATTTGATGATAGGTGTTTGTTATGGTGATATAGGGAACCTCCATGTACGGTGTTATCCCATGAGTGGTTCGATAGTGGTATGCCGCCTCAGTGAAGTAGAGGTCAGTAATCTCATATGTCACGTTACACCCATCACCTAAGAGGGGCATAAGCTGAATAGATACGTTGACATCCACCAGTCCGGATGAGGATGCCTCGTACAGGTCGTGTACAACCATCTTCGGTGGTAGAGTTGATGCTCCAACATCTCGATACACTATGCGATATGGTTCTTCGCCAATATCTGTCACGAACATGAGTAAAGGTTCGTAATCATAGTAGTGACCAAATAACACCCCGCCTGCGTCGAGTTCCTTCTCCCAGTAGAATAGATAGTAAATGAGGTACACACTCTGTCCTAATTCGGCATCATACCCATAGTAGACCTGCTGATAGACACTATCAATCAAAACATTGTGCGCGAAGTCGAAGGTATCATAGTACAGCTTTGGGAAGTAGATGTTTGAGATCAACCAAGACCCGTCATAGGGTGTCGAGAAGTCATCAGGATATGTCATTACTTCTATATCTGTCAACTCGACCGAGATGTATATCTCCATCTGGACGGGTTCTGTTCCTCCAATCGGGGAGAACTCATCCAAGGCCATCCAGCCAGATATGGAGAATGAAGTTCGTCCGACGAGGTCTACCCAATAATTCTCTCCTCCCATGTAGTCGTCAGGCCATCCGATGTCAGGGTCTGCCTCCCACCCATGTACAGTCAGAAGAAACCATCCATTCATACTGTAAATGCTATCAAGCAGTTCGATGTCGACAGATAGATAGTCGCCATCGTTTCCAACATAATAGCTTCCATCATTGTCAAAGATATAGTCATGGTAGGTTTCATCGTCATTCAATAGTATATTGAGAAAAGTACTTCCAGCACCAAACTCTCTGTCTTCGATGATATGAATCCATGAGATAGTGATACTGACATCCGTATGGTAGACATCTGCCTTGGTCACTCGTTCCACTCCTTCGGGTAGGAATGTATCAATACTATCCACGACATCCTGAGCAGACCTTGGAGCAAAGTCAGGATGAGTGATCGTATTACTCGCCTCAAAGCTCTTCGAGAGCTGGAACTCTACATCCCTAGAAACGGATGAATACGCAACCTCATGGGTCCGAACTGATTCTATGCTCAATTCTTGACTCCCAACAAGAGGAGTGGAAACAAAGAGACATACTATCATAATTGCTATCGCTACTGCGCCCCGCATTACACAACACCACTCTGGGAAAGAGCTATACCTGCTATTATTTCTACTTATGACAAGAGTGCTATGTGGCCGCCTCCTGCTCTCTGGAGTACCTCTCCTCATACTTTTCATGTGCTTTGCGTGTAAGGTCCGAGGCATCACTGGGACTGAACTTTACCACCATGGTCACGTCACCCCTGACCTTCCCAGCAAGCCTATCGAGATGTTCCGTGTCAGTAGACCTGGTTGAGGGGATAATGAGGTTGGGTCTATTGATGCCTTGAGCATCACCTGTTCCCGCTCTGCAGCCGCACGAAGATATGGCCAGATTCTATACTCCGTTCCGATCTGTCCGAACTCATTCCTGATAGGAATGGAAACAAGACCTGTCTTGAAGTGAGGGCTTAGGGTGGTTCTAAACACCCCTTTTTTCTGACTGATGATATCAACAGATATCTTCCTGTCCTTCTGGTCAATGTCCTTTCCAATGGCTATCAATTGTAACGGGTCCATTAGCCCAAGTGTCCTGATGATGGATGGCTGAAGAGGCACCCTTGACCAGTCCATGTACCTGTGCTCTGCATGAATGACGAGAGCTTGTGCCATGGTCCTGAGGGAACCAAAGGGAGAGAGGTATCCCTCCGTGGTCTTCCGATTTCCAATATCCTGGTCAATGGCAAGGAGGGTGTTCCTATACGAGTCTACCATACAGGACTCCTCACCGAGAGCATCATCCTCTATCTCCCAGAACAGGTGTATTCCGCGAGCGCCACTGAACTTCACCGCGCATGAGGACCAGTCCATATCATGAGCCATATGGAGGATGGCATCAGCTAAGGCACACTGGAGACCCCATACATGCTCCTCACCCAGAACGCTGTTCAATAGCCAGTTACTATCAATGTCAATGCAGACCCTTCCCACTTTGTTATCAAGGGTTTCAACACTGGTATAGAAGGCACACAGCCCCATGGTTTGAACTAGCTCGGACAGGTGTTCTGGGCTCTCTATGGCAAGAGGACGTTTCTCTCCATCATCGTAGGTATATCTCCTGACCTTCCTCTCTCCTATCTGTGCCTGATCAGCATTCACGTAATATCCCTGAGCCTCATCTGCGATGACCTTGGAGATCTCGGGTACAGAGAAGTAGTCAATGGCATCCTGTAGGTTCTCGCTTCGTAACCACTGATTCCAAGGTTTTTTCCCTGCATATTCGTCAAACACAATCACCTTGTCATATGAAAGATATTCCATCGCCCATACTGTCAGCCGAGCGGAGGCACAGTACCGGAAGGCTCCTGGCGTGATCATACGCCACAGAATCTCGAATGATTGTAGCACCTTCTGAAAGTCCACCCTAAGGGGAATACTAAGTTCGATGCTTCTCTGCATCTGCCACTTGTTCCCTTTGTAGTGGGTGGCTGTGTTGATATAATGGGGAAAATCCCCCTCCTCAAAGTCCAACACACCAAACAGGTCACCTTCTAGACTTGTGATGGCCCAGTCCACCCCGTCAAATTTTGTACTACTTCTAGTCAGACAATGCGATGACAATCTTCTTATCTCTCGTCACATAGAAGGAAGATGGTTGTGTATAAAATGGAACGGATAGAGCTTGGTTGGGATGATTTCTGGGCTGAGTTATTGAGAGTACGACACAGGCGTTCAATTCCAGGCATACAGCATTATGACAAACTCGTTGTTGACTTCTGCATAGAATCGTTATGTCTCAGCAAGGGTGATGAAATTCTAGACATTGCCTGTGGGGCTGGAGACCATAGCGTCTTATTTTCCGAAGAAGGTTTGAAAGCTTCAGGATTCGATCTTTCAAGTAAGCTAATCAAGTATGCAGAGGAGCTCGCGGAAGAGAAGAAAGTTTCAGTCAACTTCTATCGAGGTGACATGAGGGAGATAAACTTTGATCAACGCTTCAAGGGTGCTGTAATTCTCAGTCATAGTTTTGGATTTTTCAATCACGCTGAGAACCTGCTTGTCTTGCAAGGTGCATACAATGCATTGATTGAGGATGGAAAGCTGCTACTTGATCTCATGAACCCATACCAAATACCACGGTTCCAAAGAACATGGACCGCCCTAAAAGATGGGTATCTATTGAATGAACCTCTTCATCTCGATGCGCCATCAGGAGTTCTAAGAGGTCGTCCGGTTACCTACATCAATGTCGAGGAAAGCAAAATCATCTTGATGAATCAGGATGCAGTAGAGAATAATGACATTCGTATGTATACAGGACTTGAAATATGCGATTTGCTTGAGTCTGTCGGCTTTTCGAAAGTTGAGCTGTATGGTGACAATAAGTTGCCCCGACAACCCTATGCTGCTACTTCCAACCGTATGGTTGTGATTGCAACAAAATAGCTCCTCTGACGGAACTCTTTTAAACATCAATTCGAGGATTCGCAGAAGCCACCGAGGAGGCTATCGGTGACCCCGACCGAGTTCTCTTGCTAACTTCGCAAGTTGGGGATAAGCAGCTAATAATTACTACAGAAACGAGTGTGAAAAGGATGGTCAAAATTAAAGACCCCGAGGCAATCAAGAGGCTCATAGCGTCAGATGATTATGAGCACAAGCGTATCATCAGCATTAGCGCACATATCGACCATGGTAAGACTACAACGTCCGATTACCTGATGCGCCGTGCAGGTTTGATGAGTGACGCTGCCGCAGGCCAGGCTCTCATGACAGATAGTGATGAGGAAGAACAGGCCAGAGGAATCACGATATTCACTTCAGTGGTTCTACTGAACTTCGAAGTTGACGGAGAAGAATACCTAGTACAACTCTCCGACACACCAGGACACCTTTCCTTTACAGGTGAGGTATCACGTGCACTACGTGCCAGCGATGGTGCAGTTATTCTCGTGGATGCTCTTGAAGGAGTCATGACCCAGACTGAAACCAACATTCGTCTTGCAGTTGGTGGAGAGGCCTGTAAACCAGTTCTCTTCATTAACAAGGTAGACCGACTCATTAACGAGCTCAAGCTTCCGCCAGCAAAAGTATACGAGAGAATTGACATTATCATTTCAAAGGTCAACGCATTGATCAAAAAAGTAGCTCCGCCTGAATTGGCTAAGGCATGGCGTCAAAGCTTCCAAGAAAGCACTGTTGCTATTGGTAGTGCCAAAACTGGCTGGGCATTCACAATGAAGACCCTCGAGAAGAAAGGTATCAAGCCAAATGTTGTCTTTGAGAAGTACAACGAAGGCGATGAGAGATGGCTCAGAGAAAATCTGCCTCTAGATGATGCTTTACTTGAGATGATTGTCACCCACCTACCCAATCCAAAGGAAGCCCAGAAGTATAAGATACCCAGAATCTGGAAAGGTGACATTGATAGCCCAGAGGGCAAAGCACTCTTAGACTGTGATCCAAAGGGTCCACTCTTGGGAATGATTACGAAAATCTTTGTTGATCCAAAGAGCAAGAGACCTACCCTTATTGGTAGAATCTTCTCAGGAACTATCAGATCGGGTCAGTCAATTCGTTTGGTTGGTATGAAACAGAATGTTCCAATCAAGCGTTTGGGAGTGCAAGAGATTACAGATATTCTGCCAATGGATGAGGTTCCAGCAGGTAATCTATTCTCAGTATTCGGATTCATGTGTCCATCCGGTGAGTCTTTCGTCGATGCAGACTCTGATATGGCTGGTTTTGAACCAATCGAATACGCTAGTGAACCTGTTGTCAGTCGAAGCATTAGACCCGTAGATCCACAGGATGTTGCTAAACTTGGTGATGTTGTATCCAAATGGATTATGGCTGATCCAACTGCCAGTTTCTTCCATGACAAAGAATCTGGTGAATACCGGCTGAATGGGATCGATCCTCTTCAGATTGAAATCTTGACAAAACGAATCCACGAACAGGTTAAGATTCACGTATCCGAGCCAATTATTGTCTATCGAGAGAAGATCATTAAGAGAGGCGATGAGTTCCATACAAAGAGTCCAAACGGACATAACCGTATCAGGATATTTATAGAACCTCTTGACGAGAAAACGATTGAATTGATCAAGAAAGAGAAAATCGTTATGGAGCAAGCTCCGCGAGACCGTGCTGCAATTCTACGTGACGAAGCTGGCTGGGATGCGAAGGAGGCAAGAAAGATCCTTGATATCCATGAATCATCCATACTCGTTGATGCAATGAGTGGTGTTCAGAAATTCGAAAGGATTTGGCCATATGTCCAATCCTCATGGCGAGAGTTTATTGATCAAGGTCCTGTAGCTCGTGAACCTATTATGGGTGTTAAGGTGACTATAACTGATGCCACAATCCACAACGACCCTGCGCACACAGGCTACAATGAAGTAGCTACAATGTCTACTTCAGGTCTTAACATGAGCTTTCTCTCAGCACAACCAGCTCTGTACGAACCAATTCTCCACGTTGATATCAAAACCCCCGCGGATACGCAGGGCGGAGTCATCAAAGTGTTGACTGGTCACCGTGGCCAAATTCTCAATATTGAAGCTGAAGAAGATACAGTTACTATCAAAGGTTCATTGCCTACTGCTGAGACTATTGGCATTGCTGACGAATTCAGAAGTGCATCGGCAGGTCGTAGCTTCTTCGGGTATCAATTCAGCGGGTTTGAGCCGGTACCAGGTAATCTTCAGGAAGAGAGGATACTGGAAATCCGTGCTCGAAAAGGATTGCCAGAAGAGATGCCAAACATGGGTTCATGGAACCGCTGGATATACAAACGAACCTAATAGTATCAAGAGAAACACCTTCGGGTGTTCTCTTTCTATTCTTTTTCAAGCAACAATTTATTTCTAGTGCTGTCCCACTATTTCGATTGAGCAAAAATGACGTTTGATACCGCCAACGAACTTGACAAACTTGTATCCTTTGACACAGTTAATGACCCTCCCAAGGAGAAGAAAGTAACCCGCGAGTGTGCTGAATACATCAATGCCCGTCTGGAAGATTATGGGTTCATTACAGAAACTATTGAATCTGAAGGTTATGTCACCGCACTTGGTAGGAAAGGACAGGGTAGTTTCAAGATTCTGTTCTTGGCACATTACGATGTCGTACCCCCTGGCGAAGATTGGAACACAGATCCGTTCAAGCTTAGCATTGATGGTGACATTGCTTATGGCCGAGGTACGTGCGACAATAAGGGGAACATAGTTTCAATACTAAAGCTTGCTGAATCCTTCCAAGATAACGAGCTACCTTGCACACTTCTATTGTCTGCTTCAGGTGATGAAGAGATTGGAGGAAGAAATGGAGCTTTTGTCCTCAAAGAACATCTTACATCAAATGGTCTATTTCCTGATTATGTTGTTATTGCTGATGGTATTAATCAGGTTGTTATCCACAGAAGAAGAAATGTTCTGCCCACTACAATAAAGGCGAAGAAGAAATTGTCAATCATCAAAGGGCGTTTGGAAACCGTTCGTTTTGAAACTGACATCTTTGGTAGTGACTCTCGTCATTCCGCGTATCAACGTCCTGGTGTAGACCGTCATGCCATGCTCACAGCCTCAAAAT
>JARGGA010000522.1 GCA_029210805.1 Candidatus Thorarchaeota archaeon | reverse complement strand
CTCTGGAAAATATTGCGGATTGTGTCTATAATGAAGGCGATCTTGCTGCAGGTCCAGCAAGCGGAAGTTTTCATCTTGATTCTATGATCATCGCGCCTTGTTCTATGAAAACCCTCGCAGGCATTGCACATGGATACGCAGACAATTTGATTGCACGAGCAGCAGATTGCAGTCTGAAGGAAAAGAGACCTCTGGTACTATTGGTTCGGGAAACTCCTATGAATCTCATCCATATCAGAAATATGGCACATGTGACTGAAGCAGGTGCAGTCGTATTTCCAGCGAGCCCTGCATTTTGGCACAAACCAGAAAGCATTGATGATTTGATTGATTCATTGGTGGATAGGCTTCTAACACACCTGAAGGTTAAGGAGAGAGCAGGTATCGAATGGTCCGGCGAAACCTAGAAACATATGTCACTTATTATATTCTTGAACATTGCATCAAAATGGGATTACTTCACAATTGGCTAGTTAGACCGATAGTGTTTGAACACTTCATCACATAAGGTAGAGACCCATAGTCAAGGTATGCGAACAGTATCGGCATCTTATCGGATCACGTTTTCCTAATACTTCAACCTGCTCAGGTTCTAGAGGAGCTCCACATCTGAGACATATCCAGGAGTCCATCGTTTCAGCAAGCTCATCTATAGTTGTAGGCAGCATGGCTATATCATCACCAAGCGCTTCGACTTTGACCGAAGACACTCTTCCGTTCTCGGCCCCTGTTATTAGGAAAATCACAGCAACTTTCTTCTTGGTGAATTTGCCTATTGCATATCCTCGAATCGTTCCAATGAATTGATCCCCTACGATTCGTTCATCGGAGTCAATAATGTAGAAGTTTTTTGCGGGCAAAAGTTTCTCAGATTTTGTGAATAGAACTCTTGCGTTCCAGTCCAGTGTTTGCTCTTGGTCCGTTTTGGTTAGATCACCAAGAATAAGATTAAACTCTTTTGCAGTAGCTTCAGTAGGAAGTAGCAGGTCACAGACAGACCGAATAAGATAGGGCTCCACCTGTAAGGTATGAAGTTGGTCCCTGAAATCGATAAATGATACTGTTGCAACAATCTTTCCTTGAACACAATCTTTTGATGGATACAGAGTGAATGTTGGACTTCGAAATCCGCCTACTTCAATTCGCGAAACGGTTTTCACGCTTTCACCACCGAGTTCAAGACAATCCTGTGGATAAGCAACAAGATTAACTGTAACGTTCGTAATCACAAAATCCGTGTCATTAGACACCTTCACCTTGTAATCGAATTTACCGCCAATGATTTCACAACCACGATACACTGCGACTTCTTTTGATGAGGTTTCAACGTTTTCTGATATTGCAGTATATTCATCTTCAGGCTCTTCGAGGGCCACTTCAATACGTGGTTTCAATCGGTCCGTCTTGATTTCATCATAGGCTCTCTGAATTGCTTCTGCATGATTATGTGGCACATCAATAACAAATTTGCCGTGCAATGAACAGAGCTGAACTACTCTTGTTTCATTACCTGCAGGTTGAGTATAAACCAAATCCATTGGGTCATAACATTCGGGGCATTTGTAGAGATTCTTGTATACGTCAACAAGGGCGTCCTGATCCATTGATGGTACAAAGAAACGCTTGTTACGATGTCCATTTCTACATTCCATATCGAATTCTGTTAGACCTCTTCTATTCTCTACATCCTTCAAGTTAAGAGGCAATCCACATTTTGGACAAGTTAGGCTTCTAACAATGGATGGAATGTTATCGATATTGGCGGAGGATTCCTTAATGATTTCAAACACATCTTGAGGTGCATCTCTTTGCATCACTCCGTGAATGGGACACACAACATGAAAATCGATGCGACCTTTCTTCTTCTTAGCATCAAGAATGTGCGTATATAAGCCGCATTCGTTACAGGTGAGAACCGATTGGGTAATGAGTTCTTTGTTGGATTCGCTCCAAGTAACGGGCACCATGATACTACGGGAAGCTCCAGATCCCGGGCAAATCGTCTTGAAACGATAACCAGAAACTGCTTCTTCAATCGATTGTATGATAAGAGAATATTGGCAATCTGATGACCTAAGCATAGATCGTACAACTGCATCATCAGGAATCTCCTCGATTGCTTCTTTGATGAGAGGTAGAATATCTATGGGAACTGATTTCTTCGTAATCCCATGCGTTGGACAAGCGGTGTGGATGTTAGCATTGTTCTTTCGTTCTTCTACCTTATCTATATGACCCGGAAGACCGCATCTATCGCAATGAGCAACACGTTGGAGAATTTTCTTTACTAAACTGGATTCGAATGAAGCGGCGACATATCTTGTATCCTTGTGACCGTTTGCACATCTGACAGCCATTTCCAGAACGCCGTCATGATTGATAATGTCCC
>JARGGA010000521.1 GCA_029210805.1 Candidatus Thorarchaeota archaeon | reverse complement strand
ATAAAGACCTACAAGGTTTCGTTCTTTCTTAAAACATTCATTAAAGGGAAGTCCAACTTTGTATAGGTTTCTTGCAGCTGTTGGCAACCCTGCAAATACTATAGGTTGGCAGAAGGCAAAACAAGGGATGGACTGTTGGAAAGAGATGAGAACATAATTGCCGTCAGAAAGTAGTCCCATTAGGAAACAATCATGGTGAATGATATAAGCAGATTTTCCATAGTCTATCATGGAGAATGAGGGCTCATCTATTGACCGACTGCAGATCTAAATCTTTCTTTCTACTTCTTAGTCTATTGCTAACAAGTATCTTGTTTTTTCCTACAGTTAGTGGAAATCCATACAATATGCAAACCAATGACAATTATGATATGACAGGACCTCTTGGGATTGATTCTTTACTTTACTCAGCATATCTTGGTGGAGAAGAAATTGAATACGGCACCGATATAGCAGTTGACCATTTTGGAAATGTCTACATCACTGGATATACAAATTCCCATGATTTTCCCATAGATGGATACGTGGAAACGAATCAACGAGGTAGCTATGATTGCTTTGTAATGAAGTTCAATCCAACTTGTGAATTGCTTCTGTACTCAGCGATTATTGGCGGTACCGGATCGGATAGAGCATATTCCATAGCTGTTGATAACGAAGGGAACGCATACGTTGTAGGTCAGACCTCATCCGATAATTTTCCTATAGTAAATTCCTATGATACTTCATACAACGGTGGTTCGGATTGTTTCTTGTTCAAGTTAAATCCAGATGGGGATACACTCCTATACTCCTCTTACATTGGCGGTTCGAACTCGGATTCTGCGGAATCTATCTTTCTTGATGAATCTGGAAACGTGTACATTGCAGGATCCACATGGTCATTTGAATTTCCTGTAACTCTTGGAGCCTTTGACGAATCATATAATGCAGATGGGGATGGCTTTGTGCTAAAGCTAAATTCTGTTTGTGATACACTCAATTTCTCCACCTTTTTTGGTGGTTTTGGAAATGACTATCTATATTCAATAGTTGTAGATTCAGTCGGAGCAGCATATGTCGCTGGTATGACTACCTCACGTGATATTCCAACAACTTCAGATGCCTTTGACATATCGTTCAATGGCGGCTATTGGGACTGCATGGTGTTTAAGTTGGACAGTGAAGGTAAAAAACTAAATTTCTCGACATATTATGGTGGCTCAGATAGTGATGATGTATCATCTATCTTGGTCGATTCATATGGAGATGTATACATGGTAGGAACTACTTCCTCAACTGACTTTCCGTCCGTGTACAGACATGGAAACGTCCTCGATCGCAGCGACGATTGTTACGTCTTGAAGCTCGACAGTAGCAGAAACTCCATTGTATTTTCGACAATTGTGGGCGGTAGTCGCTACGATTATGGAGGTGATTTTGCGATCGACTCCAACGGTTGTATCATAGTCACAGGTGAAACATACTCATCTGATTTTCCCATAACATCTGCTAGTATTGCATCTTCAAAGAACGAACGGACAGATGTATTCGCATTCAAACTGAATTCATCTGGCAATGAAATACTCTATTCCACCTTAATCGGTGGGTCCCATTATGAGGAAGCATATGCTATTGCACTCGACTCAGAGGACAATGCAATAATGACCGGATATACACGTTCTCCAGACTTTCCGACTCAGGAACTATATTCAAGCACCTTCAAAGGAAACCGAGATTGCATTCTCCTAAAAATACCTGATCTAACCGATAGTGATGGAGATAGCCTTCCGGATGTTAAAGAAACTGCCCTTGGAACTGATTTGTATAACGTTGATACAGATATGGATGGGTATTCAGATTATTGGGAATATCAAAATGGCTTTGACCCAACCGATTCCGTTGTACCGCTTTCTGAATTCATGCTTTTCTTTGCGCCTACTATTAACCTCTTAGCAATAATCACATTCACAGGATTTGTTGTGGTATTTCGCCACCAAATTAGAAAGGGCTTTCGCAAAATTTGGCCCAAGAAGACGCGTACTTCATTGTATGAATGCCCTTCCTGCAAAACACAGTTTGAAGCTCCTAGATACGGATTGGGTAGTAGACGAAGAATTTGTCCCGAGTGTGGTACGAGGACTACAGCTGACAATCGGACCAGATACTGATGAACTATGGACGATTGCCATGATTGAATTCCAACTTACGGCCAATTGGATACTATCAACATCAACAATACATTTCGACATGATTTCTTTTCTATACATTCAAATGCAGGAATAGTAATCTCATATCTGGGAGCTGACCTCACGCTTGAATACCTCCCAAATTCGGGAACATAACAAACTCACAGGAAGCTTTTACACGCCCACACCTGTAGCTGATTTCATAATCGACAAAGCAATCGAGAAGTG
>JARGGA010000036.1 GCA_029210805.1 Candidatus Thorarchaeota archaeon | reverse complement strand
ATTGGAAATACAGGAAATGGGATTGAAGGTCTAAACCTTTCCAGCACCGTCATTCGTTTCAACGATTTCATTGACTTACGAAATGATGGAATGGTGTTTGATCGAGTAGACGAGGTGCTAGTTACTCACAATACTATTGACAATATGCCATTTGATGGGATTGATATCAAAAGAGGAGGGAATGCGACAATCGAGAATAATGTAATTCGCGAATGTAAGGCAGGTTTCCGACTTGGTCGGGTTGCCTCTGGAATCCTGTTTAGAAACAATATAATTCGTGACGTTTCCACTAATGGTATAGTTTGTAATGGGGATAATAACGAAATAGCCAACAATATCATCAGGAATACTGGGGAAGATAGTATTATTATCTCAGCATCTGTTGAGATGTACCCTGATGAGAATTCTGTAGTGGGAAATACTTTCATCAATTGCACTGAATACGCATCGAGATAAAGGCCAACTGTACTGGCAACATTGTCACTGGCAATGATTTCTTTGATACCGGTGCATCATGTCACATCTGTGACCATGCAGATGATTCAGTTATCGAAGGCAACTTTTACGATACATGGGCACTTCCTGATTCTGATGCAGATGAGATTGTTGACAATCCCTATGTCATTCTTGGTTCTTCCCAAAATAGTGATGATGCACCTAGGGCACTGCCAATCAACGCGATTCCTGATGACTATCAATATGTTCCCCAAGCTCCTGCAACTTCTGGAGGCGAATTGGATCTAGGAATTATCGCACTAGTTGGCGGGATTGGAATAGTCGTTTGTGTTATCATGGTCGTATTCGTGAAGCAGAGAAGATGAATCATTTTTTGTTAGGAGAGGACGTTTGTCATCTCAATCCTATTTTTTCAGATATGTTGGTACAGTTAGATTGGATACTATTTCACATCATTAGTGCATTCCAAACTGCCGAGCAGCATAGTGAAATCCGTTAGGTTTATGAGATTGTGTATAATCTTGAGTGTTTGAATAAGGCGCATACTTTTGCAGTGGCGGGGTTCTGCCTTTTTCTTGGTCTATGGTTGACGTTATTAGCGGTCCCTCAGTATCCTTCGCAGCCATATATCTTTCCACCTGCAGTTGTATTAGGACCGTTTGTGGGAGCCATCGGATTCTTTCTCATTGGGAGGGCAATCTATGGAGATCCTGCATGAGAGATCATATTATACAGAAGTAATTCTCACAGTCTGGTGAATCAGAAATATCGATGGCCACGCCAGTAAATACATAAGCACCTCACTTCGCGCCTTCCCGTGAAGCTTCTCCCTTTAGGTGAGATTTACTATGGCGTTGGACTTTGCTAAAGGCATTACAGAGTTCCGCTGGCATGGTAGAGGCGGTCAGGGTGTCGTAACCAGCAATCAGATGCTGGGTAAGGCAGCCTTGGCAGAGGATAGTTATATCCAAGCCTTTCCCGAGTTCGGTCCGGAACGAACAGGAGCCCCGGTTAGGGCGTTCCTTAGAATTAGTAAAAAGCCCATCCAGGTCTACGCTCAGGTCTATGCACCCGATGTTGTGGTCTGTATTGACCCAACACTACTGGATGTAGTGAACCCTGCAGAGGGTATCAAGGCCGAGGGAACGCTTGTTGTGAACAGTGACAAGGAACCAGCAGTTATCCGGAAGAAGTTCGGCTTCGAAACCGGTACTGTTGTTACGGTTGATGCTAGCACTATAGCAATGGAGGTATTGGGTAGACCATTCTACAATATGCCTACAATGGCGGCAGCCGTAAAATCCACAGGTGTTGTGAAAATTGATACTGTAATCAACGAGGTTCTCAACCGCTATCCAGGAAAGGTCGGTGACCTGAACAAAGCAGCGATGGAAAGAGCAATCACGGAGGCGAAGATCGGATGAGTGAAAAATACAATGAGATACCTATCGCTGGTAACATTGAAGAACCCGGCAATGCGACAAAGTACAAGACCGGTGGATGGAGAGCTAAGAAACCTATCCACAAGGATGAAACCTGCCTCTGGGTAAAGAATGGAACTTGCGGTCTCTGTTGGATTTACTGTCCGGATAACTCCGTCAAACTGATTGAGAAGGATGGCAAGTATATCTACGAATATGATTATGACTTCTGCAAGGGATGTGGTATCTGTGCAAACGAGTGCCCAACAGAAAGCATCCATATGGAGGACGAATAAGATGACTGTTGAAAGAGTTCCAAAGGACCAGATTACAGTCGAAGGTCTCACAGGTGATGCAGCGATCGCTCACGCACTCAAGCAGTGCAGTGTTGATGTTCTTGCAGCGTATCCTATTACGCCCCAGACAATCATCGTGGAAGACTTCCAGAAGTTTGCTGCAGATGATGAGGTGAAGACCAAAGTCATTCCAGTTGAGTCTGAACATAGCGCTATGTCAGCCTGTGTTGGTGCCTCGGCAGTTGGTGCGAGAGTTGCCACAGCATCTGCATCAGCAGGACTTGCTCTCATGTGGGAAATCCTCTACTGTGCATCAGGCATGCGAATGCCAATCGTGTTCACAGTTGCAAACCGTGCCCTATCAGCCCCAATCAACATTCACAATGACTGGAGCGATACTTACGGTGCACGTGACAGTGGATTCATTCAAATCTACTGCCAGAGTGGACAGGAAGCATACGATACCACTATCATGGCATTCAAGATTGCAGAAGACCATGGCGTTCTTCTACCAATCATTGTTGCCATTGACGGTTTCATTCTTAGCCACAACGTAGAACGTGTTGAAATGCTCCCAACCGATGCAGTTCACGAATTCGTTGGAGAGCGAGAGCCTTTCGTATCCATCAACCCTGACAAGCCTATGACAATGGGACCACTTGCACTTACGGACTACTACTTCGAGTTTAAGGAGCAGCAAGATAGGGCAATGTACGAGGTTCCAGCAGTCTTCAAGAAAGTCGAGGCAGAGTTCGAAAAGATGACCGGACGCAAGTACGGCATGTTTGAAGAATACAAGACTGATGACGCAGAGATAATCATTCTGACACACAGCAGCCCAGGCGGTACAGCCAAGGTTGTTGCCGATGTTCTCCGCGAGCAGGGTGAGAAGGTTGGAGTTCTGAGACTCAGAATGTTCAGACCATTCCCAGCCAAGGAGCTTGCTGAAGCTGTGAAGAATGCCAAAGCTGTAGTCATTCTAGAGAAGTGCCTCTCATTTGGTGCACCCTCTAACCCACTAGCCATGGAAGTCAGGACCGCTCTATATGACCAGGAGAAGCGACCTATGGTCACTGACTTTGTTATTGGTTTGGGTGGCAGAGATGTACCTCCAACCACAATCGTTGAGGCAGTCGAGAAGACTAAGGGATACCTGAAAGCAGGGAAAGCTCCCTTGTACGAAACACTGGGGGTTAGAAAATAATGGTCGGTTCAGAAAAACCAGCACTCTCGATCAATGACATGCTCAAGCAAGAGCCAATCCTTTCATCTGGACACAGAATGTGTGCAGGATGTGCAGCACCAACAATCGTCAAACTCATGGGCATGGCCCTTCGTGGTCCAACAGTTGTCTGTGAAGCGACTGGTTGCCTTGAGGTTGCAACGACTATCTATCCCTACACGGCTTGGGAAATTCCATGGATACACGTAGCCTTTGAAAACGCCGCTGCAGTCGCATCTGGTGCAATTGAAGGAATAAACGCACTCCGTGAGAAAGGCAAGTACACTCAGGAGCATGTTGATGTCATCGCAATTGGTGGTGACGGTGCAACCTTCGACATCGGTTTTGGTGCAATCAGCGGAATGCTTGAGCGAGGCCATGATATTGTATACATGGTCTACGACAACGGAGCATACCAGAACACAGGTATTCAGAGATCTGGTGGTACTTTGCCGGGTCAAGAAACGACCACATCATGGGCAGGCAAAGTTGAGCCAGGGAAGCGTCAGCGAAAGAAGCCCTTGACTGAAATTGTAGCTGCTCATAAGACACCCTATGTTGCAACTGTATCCCCAGCATACCAGCGTGACTTTATCACAAAGTTCCGCAAAGCACTGGAAGTTGAAGGACCTGCATTCATCCATGCATACTCTCCATGTCCCAGAGGTTGGAGGTCAGAAACTGGAAAGAGCATTGAACTTGCCAAGTTGGCGGTTCAAACAGGTATTCATCCCCTCTATGAGGTCATCAATGGAGAGGAGTATATCATGTCTGGTCCAAGTAAGAACCTAAAAGAGCTGACTCCAATGGAGGATTATTGGAAGACACAGGGACAGTTCAAGCACCTCTTCAAGCCAGAGTGGAAGGAATTCCGAGAAGGTATTCAGGAAGACATCAACCACGAATGGAATCTCTTGAAGAAGAAGTGTGGCGTAGAATAAGAAGTCAACAAAGGGGGCACCTGCCCCCCTTTTCTTTCTGAACTTAGATTGATAGGAACCAATCTGCTTTATTGAATAAGCGCAATATCGATTGAGATTCTTTCATACTATTGCTATCGTAGTTGTATCATTCAAAATGGTAACTTTACATTATGACCTTCAATTACAAATATCAGGTCAAGGAGATCATCGTAATCCATTTCATGAGGTAGCTTGAAAATCAATGTGATTTCGTCACCCTTGAAGGTCTCTATCCACACATCATCGCTGAGTAGGAGGGATTGAGTGATATATCCTTCTTTTGAGTGAATAGCAGAGATAAGAGGATATTCAACGAATATTCCTTCTACATCAATGCACATTAGCATAACCTGATCAATGGTAGAATGTGAGAAGTTGTAACCATCTCCGATTTCTGACAATTTGATTTGATATGTATCTTCTTGAATGGATAGTTCGTCTACGTCTAAAATGTGAGATACTACGACATCAGAATAAGGATCAAACACATTATGAATGTACATAATTCCTTCGTCACTGAATCCTGTACCATTCCAAACAAGAAGGTTCGGGCAGCCACCACCACCACCACCAGGAGATACACATGTCAATGAACTGGTACTACAAATCAAACCCCTTGAAGCACAATAGTCATAATGAGTAATCCATTGCATACCAATATCATTACATTCAGTCCATACTAGTGTATGATAGTATCCAGCATAATAGTCTGCACAGTGTTTATTTATTTCAGTGCCAGGATAACAAACGTGACCATAACTACAGGGATCTACAGCACAAGCACCTGCACATGCGATAAGTGGAGCGCCTGCGCATAGAGCTATACAAGCAATACATGCCACGCACATGGCTTTAGAATATGGATCTGGTGACCATATTGTGGCGAGACAAACTCCGCATATAAGACCACAAACAAACGCACAGCCAAATCCGAAAGGGCCAGAAAGCCAACTCGTTATGCAACCATCATGGCACCTCCAATAATCACAACTATAATGCTCATAACCCCAATGTGATAACATAGTTAGATTTGATAAATCGTATATCATTCCCATGGTTTGGTTATAATAAACAGTCATTAGCGTATGATTTGTTTCGGTAAAGGTTAGATAAAATAACACGGAGGTATTACCAGACTCAGCGAAAGCAATAGTCTGGTCATCCATATCATGAAGTATCCCAAATATGAATTCATTTCCATTTTCAAATATTGATTTATTAGACTCAATAAAATTGGTGTATCCTAATTCAATGGCATAATTATATAGCTCTATATCGTTTATCTCAATTAAAAATTCGTCTTCGTTTAATGAAACATTTTCAACAAGTGTCCATTCACTTTGCTGATGTTTGTATTCTGAAAATCTAAAATTCAGAAATGTTGCCAGATCCTCACAATATGTGAAATACTCCCAATCTTCTGGGTCCCAAATTGGGTCATCATCCTCCTCATAAGAACCACATGAATTTAGAATAACTCCATCATATATTTTCATTCCGCCATTTCTTTCAAATATAGTAATGATCGGTTTACTGAATGGAATTGAAGTAAAATTCATAAGAATTGATTCCAAAGGACCTCTTTCAAATGAAACTAACGATATTGATTCACTAGAATCTACATTAGTTCTCAATCCGATAAATCCGATTAATTTCCCATTGTCTTTATGATATACTAGCCATTTCCCTACACAAATTGTGAATCCTAATTCGTTTGCATAATTAAATGAATCATTGAATAGGGGATCCATCAGTAGCTTATTGGATAAATAGTCTCCACTTGCAGAAACCATTTCAAAGCAGTCACTACAAGCAGCACAATCATCATCTTCATCGCAATCATCGCAACCATCATCTTCATCGCAATATGTTGATGTCTCCTGTAAATCAATCACATCATTAGACCCGTCTATAATCGTAAATATAGCACTGTTTGTAAATCCAACAAAAAGGATTAGTAAAATTCCAATACATGTAAGCTTTGTTTGTTTCCCTTTCACAATACCACGCACCCTACACTCCACATCTAATAAAATAGCTCATGAATTAATCTTTTCATTTTTTAAATTTCTGCTCCCAAAGTGTAGGGACTATTGACTTTTCCAAGCTTTGTGTACTTCATGAATTAAATCGGGAATCAATTTGATTGTCAATAACAATCTCACAGGAGCACTAAGAGCATTTGTATATCCATCTACTGCAATCATTCCCAGACATATTTCCATCAAGAAAATCTCCTCCGGGTGTGCGAGTACAAATTAATATCCAAAAAAGATTAAATTAATATATTAGTATGCACTATTATAATCGATGTCAAAGCTATCAGATGCGGGATTACTACTTAGTATAACTGGAACACTCGCAAGTATAGTGTCATTCCTTCTTTCAATCATTTTCTCCTTATTTGTTTTGAATTATTATATTTTTAGTGTAATCATCCTCATTACTGGAATAACAATAATACTCATCACAAGAAATGAATATCGCACAATCAAGTTGAAAAGTGGCACACTTCTAAGAATTGATCATCTAATTCTATTCATTTGTGCTATGTCAATAGCAATATCATTTTGTCTATGGATTGATATAAACCATTACACGTTCACGGGAGAAATTTCCTATTTTACAATGGCTCCGATTCTTTATTTGCTCTTTGTGTCAGTCTTCGTTTCCATGAGAATGAGGAGATATAATCCAAATCAAAGAATGGAAGATTCAGGAGCAGTTCAAGCACCTCTTCAAGGATGAGTGGGAAGATTTCCGGAATGGTATTCAGGAAGACATTAACCACGAATGGAACCTCTTGAAGAAGAAGTGCGGTGTTGAGTAGTATCAGATTACTGGAGCTATTGAAGCTCCAGTCTTCTTCTCTTTTCAGATGAAGAAGCATTCTTGAAGAAAAATAGCAGTAAACAAATTGCGAAGGGACTGCTGCAACAAAGTAAGTGGTTCCTTTCGTCAAAACAGTAGAAAATTCTCCAAATAAGAAGGCACATTGGCGCTTTGAGAGATTTTACTCTCTAGCCAGTACAATAGAAATATGTGGGATTCAAAAACGGTCTACCCAAACAGGTTCAGGTGTTATTTCATCGCCAGTGTCCTTTCCCATGCTATCATGAATAACGCGGTTGAAACGCTCACTCGGACACACCATCATATCTTCTTCCACTAGCACTTGACAGGATAGAAACACTTGTTGGGCTGAGAAAATTGAATTGCCTCGGTCGACTAGCTTTTTGAAGAATTCTTTCTGTCTTTGAGTTTCCTTCTTTGGTGTACCTTCATCGATGCTAACTCTGCATGTCGTACACTTTGCTTTACCTCCACATTCGTGAATAATATCGACGCCATGATCTATAAGCGCTTTGAGAAGCTTCGTACCTTTCTCCACTTCAAACTCTTTTTCGACATTTCTCATGAAGTCGACAACAGTGATTTTTGGCATGCTTGCCAGATACAATCCTTCTGTAAAATGGGTTTCGTAAGTATTGGCAAGAGTCTAAATTCCTTCAATTAGGAGATTGATTTTATCAAGGAGGAGGATTCGATTCACGGAATATATCTGCAATTCTAGGTCATATCTTGAAAAAGGTCAACGGAGAATGACCTCCTGATCTTTTTATCCCGCAAGACCTTGAAGAATGATTCCCACTACATAACGGGCGAAATCAAAGAATATAGTGTATATCATCTCTCCAAATGCCATCAATGCAAAGAAGAATATCCAACTGAGGATACCAATTGCAGTTTTGGAAGAGCGTGAATACATCTTTGAGTATCTTTTTGCTACCTTCTTTAGTTCTGAAGCTCGGTTGTTGTAGTATAGACGCAATCCATTGTTGGTTATCATTAATTCGTCATCATTTCCTTTGATTAGACCACTTCTTCTCGCGATTTGGATATGCTTTGCGATTCCTTTTTCCTCAAGATTGCCATATCCTATGATTGCATGGATATCGAAATAGCGCAAACCTATCTTCACTCCACGAAGAAAAGAATCATTCAATTCTATCAAGTTCCTTGGTCCTCGAGCAAGTTGGACAAGAGCCCAGTTGGTGATTCGATCATCATACCGAAGACTAGCTGCGAGATGAATAGTATCCACACTGAAATCATCACCTGCTTCAAGGAGTTCTCTGAGTGCTTCAATTCCCTCCCAGACTATAACTAATGCTATGAATAATGCTACAAGGCTATCAACTATGTATACACCAAACTCTGCGAAGACTAGTCCAATCAAAACCCCCGCACCAATTCTGATGTGGGTGCCATCTTCTTTTGCATCACTTATCAAAGAAAGATTTCCAGTCATGCGACCTACAGTTGCTTTGTACCAAATGAGCAAGTAGTTTAAAGCCACAGACATTACGGTTACTATGTATGCCCAATAATTGACTTCAATAGTGTCTGGTGCAAGAAGGCGCAGTATTGCATTGTATCCTAATAGACAACCAGAGATTAGCATGAAAGACATTATGGCAAGAGCACCTAGTCGATCCCGACCTGTCTGAAGGGAATATGCAATTATTACTACAACGCCTAAGTCAGTGAGATTTTCTAATCCATCGGTTATCATCGCACCACTACTGACCATAGTGCCAATCCAGATTTTTGCTAAAACCAGAAAGATAAGCGTTAATGCAGATACTGTAACTACAATACGTTCAGATAAGAATCTCCTAGCCCATACTCCCTCATGCAGCACCTGAATTCGTGAGAGTCTAAGGATTCGGATTCCCTCTTTTGTAAGAATCAGTTCTCCATTGGATGAATCAATGAGATTTTCATTTAGACCTTGTTGGATGGACTCATCTCTGTCAACCGGAGAGATTGCCATTCTATCAAGTCTGAATGCAAACATCGAATCTAGGTGTCTATACAACTTGGACCGTGTGTTAAAACCATCATATATTGCACAAAGAATGGCGTAAAGTAGAGTTTCTGCAGGGTCTCCATGAAGAATCTCTGCGTTTTCTCGCAAATCTCGTGAATGATGAATTTCGTTTTCTGAAAACTGGAAGAGGGATTCAAGATTTCCAGTTTTAGTATTATCATCAATCATTTCTATCAAATCATCCCACCAATGTTAGCTTCGTCTAACTTTAAGAGCATTTGAACTTTTCTCTAAAAAGGGCTCTGTGTGAAAAGTCACCTCCCGTCACACTCCAAGAAATTTAGCCGTTCGATGTTGTGAAGGATCACCTTGAACAACAGTTCTCGCCGCTGTTCCTTGTACCCCCGGGAGCTCAGTCCTCCTCCAAAGCGCACCTTCATCATTCCGAACACGGTTTCTACAAGACTTCTCTTTCCATACTGGTGGACCTGTTTCCACTCTTCGGGACCTCTTCGATACTCCCTGATCAACTCCTTGTAGCCTCGATATCCTCGTGACCGAGCTCTCAACCTCTTCTTCGGTTCGATCCCTGGATATGCTCCAAGGTCGTGGATATATTGGACATTCTTTCGTGAAATGTAGGCCTTGTCACCGTACACATTCGCAAGACACCGATGAACCACTCGTTTCAAGAGACCTATCAAGTCCTTTGCATCACCACCCGGTCGAGCTCTAATTCGGACTGCATGGACCATGAGAGTATCAGTGTCCACAGCTGCGTGAAGTGCTGTGAAACGCCGTTTTAACGTCTTTTTGAATCGTAACCGCATCCACTCCCCTCCAGAGGAGTGGGAGAATCCGGTGGAATCCACAGCGACACTCTTGGGAGGAGGTCTCTTTCGAGCTAGAAGTCTGTTCATCCGATGTTCAAGTCGAGGACTCACTCTTTTCAATGCCTGTTGATGGATGGAGTAGCTGGGAGCTTGTGAGAGTCCAAGTCGTTCAAGGAGTTGTGGATTGAAGGCAAGCTGGGCAACAAAGGTCCTGTAACTGAGTCTCGAATCGAACTTGAGTCCGAGAAGGACAAAGAGAGTACGAAGAGGAAAGGCAGGAGGTCTTCCGAAAGGTGTGGTCTTAGTAGGTACCATATTGCTAAGCTTGATAAGTGAATCAAGAAGAAATTCAAAATGACGAGACCTGGCTGTGTCGTATGATGAAGAGTAAGACATGAATCGTGTGATCAGCCGGTCTGGTCACTAATCCTTGTATTACTTCATTGACTTTTCACACAGAGCCTCTAAAAAGCAAACATAGGATTTAAGGTGCAGGAATGCTGTTGCCAATTGGTCCTGGTGATTCAAGTGAAAGGAATATACTACGATCTTAAAATCCGAAAAGCAGTTCTGAAGAAAATTGGACTGGCAACAAAATTTTCTATGATCAAGTATAGAGAAGATTGGCCAGAGCCTGAAATCAAATTTCCCCGACAGGTCAAAGTCAAAACCCTCATGAGTGGAATATGTGCTTCTGACCTTCACCAGATAGATGTGAATCTTTCATATGCAGCATCAATTCTCGCAAGAAAGGAAAATCCCTTCCCTATGGGGCATGAACTTGTAGGTGAGGTTATAGAAATCGGAAGTGAAGTCGAACATCTGAAACCCGGCGATAGAGTTGTAATGTCGCCAATCGCGCATTGCAAGGCATACGGTTTCGAGAAATGTCCTAGTTGCGAAGCAGGGGATTATCAGACCTGTTATGCACTTGTGGGGATAGGAGATGGTTCGGAACTGGAAGAAACATACGGAGGAAGATTAGGCTTTGGAGGCTTTGCAGGAGGAGGATTCAGTGAACGGTTCCTTGCATTTGAGGGTCAGTTAACCAAGGTCCCTTTTGAAATACCAGATGAAATTGCGATTCTTGCAGAGCCCTATTCAGTAGGGATTCATGCAGTTCTTAAGAAACTACCAAAAGATACTGATACTGTTGTGGTCACTGGAGCGGGAATTATAGGTCTCATGATTATCGCGGCTATCAGAGCATTGGGATCGAAATGCAAAATCATCACGTTGGCAAGATATCAAGTGCAAGTTGAGGCAGCAATAAAACTCGGATCGGATAAAGTACTAACGGAAAGGTCGCGTGATACGCTCTATGAGGAAATAGCAAAGCTTACTGATGGAGAGCTCTTCAAACCCGCACTTGGAAGAAAGATATTGTATGGTAACAAAGGTCCGGATATCGTCTTTGACAGTGTTGGTTCCGAGGTAACGATTGATGATGCCTTTCGCTTTGTGCGAACAAACGGAACTGTCATTATAGTAGGCATGGCCCTTGGTGCAATGAAGAAAGTTGATTGGATGCTTCAGGTCTATAAGGAGTTAGATGTTCTAGGATCAATGATGCATGGTCTTGAAGAGTTTCAAGGAGAATCCCTTGATACATTCATACTGGCTACGAGATTTCTAAATGAGAATCAGTCGCTCTATGAAAATCTAGTCACACATAAGTTCCGAGTGGATGAATACAAAAAAGCTTTCGATGTTGCCTCTAACAAGGGAAAGTATGCTGCAATAAAGATTGCATTTGATTACAGGTAGGGCCAATCTTGGTACAAGAACCAAATAAGTAGCGGATTACAACTGTATCGTCGATTTCAATGAGATTCTCAAGAAATGCTACAATAGGAATAATCATATTCCTAGTGATGTACTTCATCGCTCTCGCGTTACTAACAATAGAAGTGTTCAGGCTTTACCCGCTCATAGATCAGTTCTTTGTTCAATCGCTTCTTGACAACCTAGCCGCAACTGATCCGATTCGCTATTGGCTTGTTATCGCTATTGTACCGACCTTCATCCTATGGATGTTCTATGTTGCCTTCTCCCAAGCCCCACCTGAAGCCAAAAGACAGTCATTTATGTGCGTCCTAGTCCTGGCAATATTTCTCATCGTAGGATTCTATGCGATTCTTGCATTGGTCTACATGGCAGTGACATTTGTTGGGATCTACATGGGTGGCGTAGGTTCAGGATTGGGTGGATATGACGATGGAAAGAAAGAAGGGAGAATAGGAAAAATCATACCACTTATTGGAGTGATCTTGGGATTATTCATTGAACTAAGTTTACAGGGTATTTTTGATACAATTATACCAACTCTCAGTAATCTTGTAGATCTTCCTATTCCTCTACCCACACAAGATGCGTCTCCGAATCCCTCTGGATATGGTCTTGGATACTACATCACCATCATATCAATCATGTATAGCCTTCTATCCACACTGAGGGGGTCACTTGGTTTGCGTTCGGATGTGATTGGATCAGAAAGCGGCGGGATGTCACTGGCGTTCATCATGAACCCATTATTTGTAGTATTATGGGTCTTAGGGGCGGCAGTTCTATGGCCTTTGTTGCCATTCGTCTACCTGAATTGGGGACTCGGGTTGCTTTATATTATGGGATGGATAACAGGATATACGGGCGTTACCACCAGCTGAGTAGAATCATTCAGATTCCATTGAATGAAGTGAGGCTCGCAGTTTGTCTGCTAGAGCCTCACGACTCATTCTATAGGATGCTGCTTTTTCGGGTTCAAAATATTCATCGATATCCGACAAGTTATCCTGTATGTCCAATAGCTTGATCATCCGAGATTCCGGGGGACCTTCGAGCAACTGATGCTCGTAGACGTTTGTTCTGTTGGGAGTTCCCTTCGCTGGTTTCGTGAGAGCAGCCACCATATCTCCAACATCATCTCCAAAAGTCGAGTATATCTCGGAAATTGGAGTGTCTGTGTCTTCTACTACATCGTGTAGAAGTGAAGCAATGATTGCCTGCTGTGATAATCCTATGCTAGCTGCATGCAAAGCAACGCGAATAGGATGAACAACATAAGGAACTCCATCACCTCGATATGCCCCATCGTGTGCATTGATTGCAAGAATGACTGCTTTGGATATTCCGGGGTTTCTATCTTTCACGATTGGAGGCGTCATATGATGTTAGGAAATTGATGAGAGTACTTAAGACTGAGGATGAATACTAACTACTTGATGCCGCCATGAAACTCACTGGATATAATCGGCCTTTGATAATGGCTCACCGTGGTGATTCTGCAGCTGCTCCCGAGAATACTCTCCTTAGTCTTAGGAGAGCGGTTGAGATTGGTGTGGATTTCTTGGAAACGGATGTACGACTAACAAAGGATAACGAGTTTGTTCTCTTCCATGATGATACTCTGGAAAGAACTACTGGTGATAGCGGAACTATCAGGGATAAAACGCTAGAAGAACTCAAACAAATTGACCTTGGATACAATTTCACTCTGGATGACGGAAAAACATTCCCCTGTCGGGGACAAGGACATACCATTGTTACACTTGGTGAAGCATTCGATGCATTTCCTGAAATGATGTTCAACATCGACATCAAGGACAAAGAAAGGATTGCACCGGATAGACTCGCAATCTTGATCAATCACTATGATAGGGAATCTTCTGTTCTGGTAGGATCATTTCATGATGTTCAAGCGTACACTTTCAGAAAAATCATGGCAAATACAATGACATCTGCATGCCCATCAGAAGTAACAAGATTTGTCTTTGCGCTTAAGATGCGAGTGCTTGGATTGTTCACAAGAAAGTGTCAGTATGAAGCATTCCAAGTCCCCATGAAGTATGGCCGTATTCAGGTTGTTGATGAAAGATTCGTTAAGGCAGCTCATGATAGAGATATTGCAGTTCATGTCTGGACAATTAATGATAGGGTAGAAATGGAACATCTCATTGACCTTGGAGTAGATGGCATCTTTACAGACGAGCCAATGCTATTACGGAATATTCTACTAGAAAAAGGTCTTCTCTAAACCATATTTTATTTACGGGAGCCAAGCCGAAATAGCTTAATATGGAAAATCCGGGGAGCCTCTTTAGAAACCTGTGCTGTTCTAACCAGCAGCAAGGGATTTCGAGTAGACCAATGCGGAGTGCAAAAAAATGACCTGCCCAGAATATAATGCGGCCGAAAGCAAATGCGGTGTTGACGGGTTCAAATTTTACGAAGGTATGAACAAGCCTTGTGAAGCACCTGGAATAAACAAGGACAAGTGTCCACGTTTTGCCATGCAGGGCTAAAACCCGACAACTCAGTTTTTGTATTTCCTATGGTGCAGCCTAATCGCTGCACCGTAGTCACTTTCTTTTATTTTCCATATCATGCATTCTAAGTTGCAGTTTAGAAAAAAAATAGTGGGGTTCCTAGAACCCCGCAGATTAGATGCTTTAGGGGACCAATAAGGGCATCAATAGAAGCATCGTCATGATCAGAATGACTATGATCGGCGCTAAGCAGCATAGAAGTAGTCTACAACCACATCCTTTACCCTTAAAGAAAATACGGTCGACGACTAAAGCTGCAGCAACTGCATGAAGTTCATCCATGTAGTCTCCAACTTGGATTCGTGATTGGTCGCGAACAGCCAATATTTTCTTATCCAGCCTGAAGGCAAAAACCCCTTGACTATTGAGAGCTTCAAAACCCCAAGCCAAAAATCCGCCTTGAGCTTTCAACTCCTCATCGCGATAATGAATCGTGAAGTTCTGTCTAAACGCAATCCAAGGCCGTGTCAATTTTGCCACTTTGTTTTCTGACGCATCAAGCAACCAGAAGGTCTTGTCAAAGAACCCTCCTTTTGCGGTGAGAATTCTATTTCCTTGAGGGTCTTCTATGTGCATAGTAGACCTTAGAAAACTCATCCAGGTCTGTTTGGCAATTGCCACAACCTGACCAGTCTGCTCGTCATATATTTCGTATACTGGCCTCATGGCCAATAGTTTCTGTACTACTTTGTAGTTTCTCCGTCCTGTACTTTCGGGTATATCCGCCACGTATGAACCTCCACCATCTTCGAATCTTACAGACTAATAAGACATGTGTATTTTCTGATTTTCTCTCTTTTGCGATTATAGAGAAGGACTGCGGTCAAAGACGGAGAGCCATTTACCACACCCAGAACAAATGATCCCGCCAGACTCATCGGTTTCATGCGGCGTTACTGTGAATTTATTATTACAATTAGGACATGAAACGTGCCGGTCATGAACGGACCTAAGTTCCTCTTTTCTGGATTCGGTTGGTTCGAATTCAGTAGCAATATTCTTTCCAAGATAGCCACCGATGAAGCTAAGCAGCACTGTCGTGAGTATGAGTGCAATTGTATTCATAAGAGGCGAAAATGCCAGGAAGAGGAATACAATAATGAATGCCGGACTGATCATTGCTATCAGCAAGATAAAGAGAAGTCCCTGTCCTATGAAACCTAAAACGCTCCGATTGGGTTTGATGTTCCATAGGGCTTCAGCAAGAAGACTGTTTGTGAACCCAAAGACAATCAGAATCAGTAATAGTAGACCTCCAATTAGACCCAAGAATAATATAGGATCCAAAAGGAACAAATCTAGCCCTACAAAAAATAGAAACCAGGTGACTCCTACAGAAAGCACTGCAGGAGGGATGCCTTGAATCAGTATTTTCACGGAATTGCCATAAGAGCTGAAGTTGCTTTGTTTGTTTTCGTTATCGTCCCAGTGATTCTCCATTTGAATATCCTCCACAGACCATTCGTGTTTGGATGTTCATGTAAGAATAAAAACAATGCTATCCCATGAGATGAACATTGTATAAGCGAGAGAGTTTATTGTCGGACATAACTACTTACAACCTTCTCGATGTTCTTGATGATGGTATTCTCACCTGAGTTCTGAGAACCGTTTCCCGAAACCTAGACAATCCTAGACATTCACTATCTTGAACTGATGTCCTTTCAAGATGCGTAGAGGTGTATTCAAGATCTGACATGCTTTTCAAGAAGGCTCTTTGTGACAACTTGGAACATTTCAGCAACGCCTTCGCCAGTCTTGGCTGAAACTTCAACACAGGGAGCATTGAACTCAGAGGCAAATACACGTGCATCTTCGAGAGATACACCTGAGCCCTCCGCACGTTCATCAATCTTGTTACCGACAAAGATCAAATCGCAATCAGGGGCATTCTCCTTCAATGTGACAATCCAATCTCTTAGGCGTTCAATAGTGAAGAACCTAGAGGCATCATAGACAGCTAGAGCTATCTTAGAACCCCGATAGTATTCTGACACAACGTCTCTGAACCGCGGTTGGCCGCCCAGATCCCAGAGCATTAATGTCGCGTCAGACCCATCAACTTGAACCTTCTTAGTGGCCAAGTTTACACCAATCGTGATCTTCATATCTTCATCAAAACGGTTCTCAGTGTAGCGAACAGTGATGCTGGTCTTGCCAACACCGCCTTCACCAATGAGGACGGTTTTGAATATCGGGGGTCTAGTAGACATAATTATCACCATCATACCGCGGTCTTTAGTAGTTTGTCTGCATATCCTGTCACAGCAAGAAGCCATACTGAGAAGTTAATAGTATAAAAACACCTCCAAGGGGTGTCACAAGATTGCCGCCTGCAGCTGCTAAATGCAAGAACCCTGCTATGGTTAATAGACCTGGTGCCATTATTGATGATTGAAAGGATGTTAGTAATGGATCAACGGACCAATTTCCGAAATTGATTAAATAGTTGATAAATGACGCAATTCCAAATAGGACCATAAAAATGGCGGAAGCATAGAGAGGAATTCCGATATTTGTTTCATCTTCAGGAAGGGTTCTCGTTCTATTTTCGGTGGATATCACTAGAATAACTGCCGCTACAATATTCAAAACGGCCACAATCGACTCAGAAGCATAACGTGACTCAGATTGCAATCCATTTCACCTCTGAATCATCTTGGACGCCCAATCACTTACACGGGAGCTTCCACTATTGGCCTTCTCAGCGGATTTCCTTAGTATCTCAACAGTATCATCTGTGATTTTGTCGGTAGTGATTCCATCCAGCACTTTGGCAACTCTAC
>JARGGA010000520.1 GCA_029210805.1 Candidatus Thorarchaeota archaeon | reverse complement strand
AAGCCACGCAACTGCATGAACCAAGTTGCCGAGGAACCACCTGCACCATGAATAAGAATCACGGTAGTGTCATCAGGGTTCCCAAGCTCTTCGAAATGAACACTCATAGGAGAATCTCTCAAATGCTACCTTTGAGTTTTGTGGATAAGTAGTGATGTCGAAATTTCATCATCTAGTCGATTTAGCAAGAGCTAGAGCTTTTAAGTCAGGATGTAGAGCTATGTTTGGTCAGGGGATTTTGCTTTTTGCAAAGTCCTTTGAAGAAAGGTATGAAACACAAAGAGGAGCATAAAGAAATTGGAGACTAAAGTAGTTGCCATCTTCGTGATTGTGGTTCTTCTTGCTGCTGGAGTTGTAGGAATTGTCTTTTTGGGACCAATGTTGTTCCCAACTGGACCACGAGTTGCTATTGTTTTCGCAACTGGAGGTCTTGGAGACAAATCATTCAACGATGCTGCATTTGAAGGTGCCATGATGGCACAAGATGAGTTTGCGGGTTGGAATTTTACGTACGCTGAGCCAACTCAGATTAGCGAATACGAAGGTTTTCTTAGGGACTATTCTGAGGCAGGAACCTATAGCTTAATCATAGCGATAGGGTTTGATCAGGCGGAGGCGTTAGATGCTGTGGCTGCAGACTTTCCGGCTCAGAAGTATGCAATTGTGGATATGGTTGTTGACCAACCAAATGTTGCGAGTCTGGTATTCGATGAACATGAAGGGTCAGCACTCGTTGGTGCAATAGCAGGTTTGACCACTCAGTCCGATATGATTGGATTTGTTGGTGGACTTGATATTCCACTTATCAACAAATTTGCAGCTGGATATGTCTGGGGCGCGGATCATGTCAATGATGGTATTAACTACACAATTGCTTACACAAATGATTGGGTAGACACCACTGCAGGTCAGAATCTTGCAGATGGTATGTACACTGCCGGAACTGATGTCATCTTCGCAGCTGCTGGTCGTGCAGGTCTTGGGGTATTTACAAGTGCAAAGAACAATAACGACACTTCTGGATTTGATAACCCCCTCTGGGTAATCGGAGTTGATAGTCCACAGATGTATCTTGGCTGTGAAAATCCAAGTGTTGTGATACCACCATCAGTTGGTCTAACATCCATGCTGAAGAGAGTAGACATAGCTGTCTACGATACAATTGCATCAGTTGTAGATGGTACCTTTGCAGGTGGATTCAGTGTATTCAACTTGGGTAATGGCGGTCTGGGCTATGAAGTTAACACCAGACTACTAACTCTTGATCCAGCGATAATCACAGCTGTTGAAAACCTCAAAGCAGGTATTATTGACGGTACCTACACAGTGCCGAGCAACATCACTGCAATGGTTGACGCAATCACTTACTAGTAATTCAAATACCAGAGAGGCTCATGCCTCTCTCCTTATTTTTTCTTACCGTACTGTTAAATACCACCACGACATCTTCCTTTGTTACTAATGGTGAATCCATATAATGATGGTTCATCATAATAAAAGGAGGAGTCTGCAATCTACGCAGTAGAGCTCGAAAATATCTCTAAAACGTTTCCGGGCAACGTGCAAGCGAATAAGAATATCACGTTGCGAATTAAAGAAGGCGAAGTGCATGGGCTCCTAGGCGAAAATGGAGCTGGCAAAAGCACGCTTATGAACGTTCTATATGGATTACTCTCTCCAACAGAAGGCACAGTGAAAATCCGAGATGAAGCAGTTTTACTTAGATCGCCACAGGATGCCATTGCCCGTGGGGTTGGAATGGTACATCAGCATTTCAAATTGATACCACCTTTGTCTGTTACAGAGAATGTTATTCTGGGTTTAGAGCCAATCAGAATGGGTTCTGAAGCAAGATTAGATGTGACGGACCCTGCTGATACTTCATTATCTGGAAAAGTGAAAAGAGGTGTTTCAGCAGTTCTGGGAGCCTTCAGACAGATGATGCCAACTGATATCAAAAGAGCCGCTCAGAAAATCCAACAGATTTCAGAAGAGAATGGAATGCACATAGACCCATATGCCAAAGTCGAGGATATTTCTGTTGGTTTGCAGCAGCGCGTAGAGATCATAAAAACACTGTATCGTGCGGCAGACATCGTGATTCTTGATGAGCCTACATCAGTGCTTACTCCACAAGAGGTTGATGAGCTATTTGTAACGTTAGAAAGATTCAAGCAAGACGGACGAACAATAATTCTGATTACACACAAGCTTAGAGAAACAATGGCGTTGTGTGATAGAATCTCTGTTCTTCGAGATGGGGAACTTGTTGGTACTGTCAACAAGGAAGATACATCTCCTGCTGAACTTGCTCAAATGATGGTTGGACGCCCAGTTGTATTCACAACCGAAAAGCTGCCTGCGAGGCCTGGGAAAGTTGTTCTCAATGTGGAGAATCTTTACGTTGAAGACAGTC
>JARGGA010000519.1 GCA_029210805.1 Candidatus Thorarchaeota archaeon | reverse complement strand
TTAACCGCCCGAATAGAATGAGGTCCTAGAGTTGTCCAATTCGCATGAACTGAGTGACAAGCAGGACAAGAAACTGTGTTGAACGTTCCATCCGGATTAAAACCCAAATCAACTTGACTACCAATCATGTCAGGGTTTTGCTGGTAGATGAACCCTTCACTAGACATACAATGCATGCAAGATGATGAAGCATGGCCGCTGGCTCGAAGGTCAATCAGTGATTGAGCATGACCTGAATTTGACCAGTCGGGGTATTGGTTTGGTTGATTAAAGATTGGCCTGTGACATGTTGCACATACATCACCAGCGTAGTCAACGTACCCCGATGAATTGTGGCACACAAAGCAATTGATGTTAAGCGCCTCGTATGTTGGAGTGCCTGTTGAGTTTTCCCAGCCACTCGTGTGACATTGAGAGCAGGTTGAGTTGAACTGAACTATTGAAACATTTGTGCCTCCTATACCATAATGTGTAGAGTTCACAATTGTAACACTAGTTCCATGTTCAGATACGCTCCAGTTTCCATATTCATTTGCATGACAACTTGGATTATCACATGATGTTGGGTCCATATGAGTCCCATATCCTGGATATGCAAGTTCATGATCACGTTCAGTGCTATCGATTACAGTAATCGGAATACCAGAACCAGTTGGCCCCATAAGAACTGCAAATCCAACTAAAGCAATGAACAGATAATAACCCGCAACCATTCTTTTGTTAATCGTAGGAGAATCTACATAGTATACCATGTCTGAAATCCCTCAGCCGTTTCCAATTGTAACTTAATAAAAAGCCTCAATAAAAAATGCACGTTTTTGAGAGCGCGGATGATGAAATTGATTGGCTTCTGTAATCTCAAGAAGGAGTTTACGAATAATTCTGAAACAAATAAGAGAGATGGGGTCAGTTCAACCCCATTCACATCGTTTGATATCTACGGCACTAACACAACGGCGGCAGCATTTGCTAGGTCAATAACTGGTCCTGGGAAGAGGAATAGAACAATCATGCTTACAGCACAGATTAGCACAGTGATCATTGGTATTCTGGGCAATGTAATCTTAGAGTCGTCACTTGGTTCTGCAAAATACATCACTTTGAGTACACGTAGATAGTAACCGAGTGAGAAGACGACATTGATGAAACCAATCAGACCGAGCCACCAAAGATCAGCACCTACAGCACTCATGAATACCATGAACTTGGGTGTGAATCCTGCAGTTGGCGGCAAACCCATCAATGAAATCACAAGAATGCCGAGCATCGCTGCAACTATGGGAGACCGTTTGCTCATTCCTGCCAGTTCATCATATGTTATTCGTTTCTGAAGTTTGATAGATAATGCAAATATCAGAATAAATGCGCCAGCTTTCATGAGGGCGTGTACAAATGCCAAGAAGAATGCAGAAGCTATACCATATTGAGTACTTGCAGCGAATCCAATGAAAACATAGCCCATCATGGCAATACTACTGTACGCAAGCATTCTGAGAATATCCTTCTGAGCGAGAGCCATGAAGTTACCAATCACCATGGTAAGAATAGATACTGCTATGATTAAGCCCAGCCATTCGAAACGTGCAACAATGAAACCAACCATGAGGATTCTTACCAATGCACTGATGCCAGTCTTTTTCGTTGCACCAGCAAGGTATGCAGTGACACTTCCATCAGCTGAAGCATAGGTATCAGGTACCCACATCCAACCCGGGAAGATTCCTACTTTGAATCCGAATGCAATAACAAACAAGACCATCGCAAGTAGCAGCGTATATGCCTGCGTCGCCAATGTTACGGGATTAGCCCAAACTGTGGTTACTCCTGCGGCAACTGCAGCTATTGTCGTCGCTCCTGTAACACCATAGACAAGCGCAATTCCAAAGATCATGAACATCGTTGATATGAGTCCCATAACGAAATATTTTGTAGCTCCATCAATCGCGAGTCTATCTGGACCTAATGCAACAAGTATGTAGGTTGGAGTACTCATGAGTTCCCAAGCAAGGAATAGAGCAATGAGGTCTGTTGCCATAACAACCCAGATTGCACCAGCGAAGGATATCATCAGTAGGAAATTGTAAGCACCTTTATCTCCGCCGAATTGGGTGGATGAAAGCAGAACCAAGAAAGCTACGATCAAAATAATGTAGATGAAAAAGTCTGCAAACGCATCACGGATGAATAGTCCTCCGAATGAAGACCCATACAAGACCGGATCAAGAATAATGACTTCGATAGTCGTGATAACTACGCCAATCAAGCTAATCGGAAGTGGATTGAAGCGTAGGCCAACCACTAGTGCTATGATGGAGAAAGCAATCAGCGTCAGTACGGGTATAGAACCGTACCATGATTCAGGGAATTGAAGCAAGAGGTCTCTAAACGGAGCCATCAAAGCTAGAAAGGTAGTCAT
>JARGGA010000518.1 GCA_029210805.1 Candidatus Thorarchaeota archaeon | reverse complement strand
TGGGAGCACTTCACTCTGGTGTCCAAGATCGTGCAACTTACAATGAACGGTATATCATTGCGATGCATGAAGACAGTTACAGGTAGAGAAATCACTCCATGAAACAAGGTCACTTGTATTCCAGGGCATCTAGTTCTTCAAAGAACCTAGTGGTGAGGAACGCACGATATGCGAAGCCCCCCCAACCAGAGAGCTCCATTAATTGATTTATTGGACCTAGCATTTCCTCGCGGCTACACACCTTGACTTCAAAGATCTCGTAAGTATCAATTGGCTTCATCTCTCCACCGATGTCATCAGCAAGGAATACAAGAGACCTCCATGGAATTACCCCTTCTGGACATTTTACGTCAAGTGATATATCAAGAACGAATCGCTTCAACGCAATATCAAGACCAGTTTCCTCTTTCATCTCACGTTCTGCTGCTAGCTGAAGAGACTCTTCGATTTTAGCTCCTCCGGAGGGTGCACGATATATTCCAGTTTTAGAGTAAGCGTGTTTCTGAATTGTAACCCAGCCGCCATCACGAGAAATGAAACAGGTTATGTCATGCTGGCGTCCCTTTATTGAACTTCGTCGAACCAGATCACATTCAAAATCCATGAATTCCGCTTCGAATTGGAATTTCTTGGGAACGCCAAACTTCTCGCATAGCTCATCATATGCTTCGTCAGTGATGTCGTTCAGATTACTCGCCTAATGGATTGGTTTTGTGTCAAGCAAAAAGGATTGTTATATAGAACGCATATCTTCATTTCACCACTCGGAACGCAATGATTTATTGAAATTGAAAAAGCGGCCTACAAAGACAACAATTTTTTACGTCACGATGTTTTACAGTAACCACTGGCATGAAGGAATGTATCAGCACACAATCTAAAGGGTGTCTATCATGGAATGGTTGTTTCGCGATATCTCAGTTCGAGTTGAAATAGGACCATACAACGATAAAGAACTTGGATTAGTTGTAAAAGCTAGAAATATCCCCTTAGGTCTCGAGCTAGGCGGCGTAGCGGTGACAGCAAACGAAGCATCCGAAGCGGAGAATGTTGAATACTGGCCATCATTATCACTAGGGAATACTAGCCGCAGAAGTGTAATCTTTCATGCTGCTTCAGAGGCGCTTCAGAAGACTGAACTGCTTTCAAAAACGTCTATTGGATTCTTCACAATGGGACTGGAGGTTGCGCGTATTCCCACCTGGGAAATCGCAGAAGAGATTGTGAAAGCCCTGCACACGCATTGTCAGAAAGATTGCGGAATAGATAAGGTAGTGATTGTTGCATCCACGCCAACACAAGTTAGTTCCCTTCAATATGCGTTGGATAATGTTCACATCATTGTCTAGTCAAAATAGCAATAAACGGTATATTTGCCACACTCAGGACAAACGTACTCGGAGGTTCGATCCCTCCAACCGGTTCCTGAATCATCCCAATAGAAAATACAGTCTGCTTTTTTGAATCCACAATTCCCACACATTCGTTGGGCAGTGAAATGAACAGTGTACTCATCGCGCGTGATTGGTTTATCATTAAGAGCATGAAAACGGCGATGATGAACCGACACTGTCCAATAGTCATCTAAACCCTCACTATAAAAGAGGGTCTCAATAACCAACAGGCGTTCCTCATCTCCGATGCTGATTTTATGTTCTGAAAGAGCATCAGCAGCCATATTCCTCGTTCTATAATCAGAATGAATAAGAAGGGTTTCAAGAAGAGTGATAGTATCAGATATATCGAGTTCTTTATGGCTGTACATTTGTACAACCCATACGGCATGCCTGACAATATCTTCATTCTTGGAAGTTAGAAGGCTAGTCATTGAGGGTAGCGGACCAACAGGAGTTCCACGTTTGGTCAGTATCGCCAATGCCCAGAGGGCATGAATTTGCTCTGCCTGTTTCCCATATACAAGGGTCATTTCAATAACTGGATACAGGGCATTAAACATTTCAACATCCGAAGGTTCTACTCCTTCATCATCAAGTTTCTTCACAGTGGCAAGAGCCTTCAGTACAGTTTCATTGAGACTTGACTGAGTTCTGCCTCTTACAGCTTTGATTAGGTAGAAGATAGAATTCAGACCATCCTCACGAAGGAGAGAAGATGAGAGCTCTGGAAATTCGTCCTTTAGGCTCATTCATCAATCATCTCCTTCTTTTGTATTGATTACATCTTTAACCGTTTGCGGGCAGCATCAGCAGACTGCACTAGCGGATCCCATGTATCACAGATTGCAGGGGCATAGCAGTTCTCAAAGTCGAATAACTCCACCACATCAATGTCCTGCTGAATTCCCATGGTTAGAACATTAATTCGCATTGCGGCATCTTCCAATCCAACGAGTTGACCACCAACAAGTTTCCCGGATTCCTTGTTGTAGTATGTCTTGACCTTCAAATCCTTTCCACCCGTGA
>JARGGA010000517.1 GCA_029210805.1 Candidatus Thorarchaeota archaeon | reverse complement strand
AAGGATTCGTAGCGAGGCATGTGCTGTGCGTCAGTTGGCGTCTGCACATCTATAAGGATGATATCCGCTTCTCGAAGAATTTCGATATCGTCGGTCACGCGAAACGTGCCTTTTTCCACAACTTTGGCAATAAGCTCATCTAATCCTGGTTCATCTCCTTCAAAGGGGGATTTACCGCTATTTAGAACATCAATCTTCCATCCCGATCTTTGTGAACGTCTTTGAAGACCAGTAACATCAAAACCATCGACTTCCGCTAAGAGTGCAGCCGCCGGTATTCCAACGTATCCCATCCCAACAACAACGATTCCCGTGGCCATCTAATCGCCTCATAAATTGTCAGTTTAACGACAAATGCTGGAGGCTAATGAGTTCTTGAAAAGGATTGTTATTGTACTGCAATTGAACCACCTGTTTTTCGGTAGTATTTGTCTTTGTAATGCTCGACGATGACAATTTCTCTCTAATTCTCTTAGATAATAGATGATTTCAGAGAAACCTCTTTTTTCACATTATCAGAAACGTAAATTGTTTGAATGGGTTTCTTTGAAGGTGCATTCTTGTTATACAAACCTGCCTTGTTAAGCAATTTTAGAAAAATAGAGCAGAGTGCAACCAGACTGTAATCCAGCAATCCTTTGACCACTCTTGATACCCGTCCATCGTAATACTTTACAGCTACAGGCACCTCATGAATCCTATAACCCTTCCACCTCATATCCAAAATCATCTCATGGGCTGAAGTTGCCAACCGCATCAATACAAGGTCATTTGCTACTTGGTATGAAAGGGCTCTAAAACCAGATTCTACAACTCTCAATCGTATTCCTGATAAAATGCTAGGCAGTGCCGCCATCATTCGATTATCAATAGGACAACAATCTCTGTGGGCATTGTTCGTATTTACCTTCATTGGTTTTGCGGTTTTACAACACCCTTATAGCAAAGACATCCATTGAAACGCATTGCTCAATTGACATATGTATCTGACAGATTTTCTCTGAGTTTTATTTCAATTTTCTAAACCAATCTATTGTTTTCTCTAAACCTTCATCAAGCAGAGTATCTGGTCTGTAGTTAATCGCTTTCTCCAGTTTTTCTACACTTGCTAAGCTATCCCTAATGTCACCATCTCGAGCTGGAGAATACTCAATTTTAGATGATGAATCAGTTAGAGCAATAATTCGATGCGCTAATTCTAATATACTGGTTTGGTTACCTGATCCAACATTGTACACACGACCAGCTGTTGATTTTGTCACTGAAACAAGGAAATTTGCTTTTACAACATCCTCAACATAAGTAAAGTCCCGTGTTTGTTGTCCGTCCCCCTCAATTCGAAAAATCTCATTTTGTAGCGCATTTGTAACAAAAATTGAGATTACACCAGCATATGCCCCTCCTCTAACTCTTGACCCATAAACATTGAAGTATCTAAGCGCAGTAGTGTTCAATCCATACGTTTCATAGAATGCCATAGCTAATGCTTCTTGGGCAAGTTTAGAAACACCATAAGGAGAAATCGGTCTTAGATTCAAATCTTCATGCTTTGGTAAAGTAAGTGTATCTCCATAGATTGAGGAGGATGAAGCAACAACAAACTTCTCTACATCAGCTCTTCTACATTCATCTAATAACTGAGTGGTTCCCATTGAGTTCACAGAAAGTGTTGTGAGTGGATCATCAACTGAAAAAGGCACACTCACTTTGGCTGCTTGGTGATACACAATTGATATCTCTCTCAAAGCGTTTCTAACTATGTCCTTCTCTCTGATATCTCCGGTTATCATTTCGAAATCTTTTGAACTTCGAAGACCTTCTACATTAGAACTGTGACCATTGCTCATATCATCAAGAATTCGAACTTGGGCTCCTTCTCTCAGAGCATACTCAGCAATATGTGAGCCAATGAATCCTGCTCCTCCTGTCACAAGAACTTTTTTTCCGTCATAGTAATTCAATAATATCAACAACCTAAAGGGCTAGATTGTGTAGAGTTGGCCACTTGATAAAGGTGCTCACAAATTGAATTACTCAGAACATTTTCATCATAATTCTAGTTTCTCACCTAGTTACATCAATCCCTAAACAAATTAATAGAAAGAGTTCAGAAGACTTAAGTGAGTCTTTCATGAGAGAGGATTTGTCTAGGCTGAGGGAACTGCTAGGATGCATATCGCGCACGTTTGTCCATTTGTAGGAGAGCAGTATGGAGGGTCCGAAAGATTCGTTGTCAATATCTCAAAATATCAGGCAAAAGAGAATGATGTTCACATTTACACAACAACGCGTTACATAGATTGTGTAGGAACCCGGGTTATAGATGGAATAACTATACACAGATTGTATTCTCCTGCATCAATCTGGAATGTCGAACCTATTTCTTTTGCTTTGCGCAGGATTGCAAACTCTAAAGCAGACATATATCATG
>JARGGA010000516.1 GCA_029210805.1 Candidatus Thorarchaeota archaeon | reverse complement strand
AACAACATCTTGGACTCGATGTCTAGGATTGTATAGGTTTCGGGAAACGGTTATCGACTACAACTCTGGGGAAAACTAAATCAGTTTCACATCCACATCAGCTGCTTTCGATACAATATATTTTCGATACTTGCCTTTGAGCTCGGTCAAAGGTAGACCAAATGATTTGAATGCCTCAAGTTCGCCCTTTCGCTTTTTCTTAAGCATCATTTCATTTTCCTTGTTTAGCATCTCATCTTTTCCAATTGCAGGGATGTTTCTATTTTGCTGTGCACACCTGATATCTGATTTGGACATTGACTCAAGAGAGTGTTCTATCTCGCTTAGCATTCCCTTGCTTGTCCAAAAATCATTGGCAGTCATTCCTGCAAGATGTGCCTCTGGAGTGGCAAGACCTCTGATATTCGAAAGCTCAATTGAATTTGAACGGATGGTGGAGAATATCCTCAATGACCAAGGTGACAAGTCCACTAACACGAGGATAGGGATTCCATTATCTGCAAGTCTTCTAATCCACGCCCGCATATTTCTGCCAGGTTGCCCAAACAGAGAACCAATGCCAATTCGGAGATCTTCTGCTAAGCCAAGCTCAATGAGGTTCCTGGCCATTGCTTCCTTTTCAACAAATACCGCTGCGTCTATGTTGATATCATGAATTTTTACCTCAAATGGCCTACTTGAGATGAACCAACCATACTCTCCGGCGTTTGTGCAGTTCAGCTTCTTTCCAGATAGATCTGAGAGAGTGAGGTCTCCAAAGAAAGTGCCTTTTGGTGAACTTACTACGCCAAACTCCTCACGTGGTATGGATTGACCCCTGATTCGAAGTATTTTTTCGGAGAGATTGATGATTCTGTTTGTTTCATTCTGATTGCTAATCTTGAGAACATCCGTTACATGTTTTACTTTGTTCATGTAATAGAAATCTCTTAGAGACATTGACATTCCTTGCTCAAGGTGTTCTCTGAATCTTGATAATCCGTAAACTAGTCCTGCGATTGTACGCGCGCTTTCAACTTTCCTGCCATCAATGAATGATGGCGTATCATCAATGGGAGCGTATCCAGTATGTTGTGAATATCTTACATTCTTCTTTGATGAGTTGAAGTAACCTATTTCAGGGAATTCGCCCTCATTGATTGTATCAGCAAGGGTTTCAAGAATACTATCTATCAGATTGAGTATCTCCGGTGTATCGGGTTGACTGAATCTTACTGGAGAATCTGTCGCCATTCTTATTCCTCCTCCGACTTCATGAGATTCTCAAGTCCTACCTTCTGGCAGGTTGCTTCCTCCAAGGTTGATGCTATGAATTGATAGTAGTTTCTTAGACGGCTTTCTCTCTTAGTTTTCTTATGAACCCGGTTCCTTTTTCGAACCTGTTCTCCCAATCGTCTAAGACAGTCTTTCAATCCGAGATCTATTTCTCGTCTCACCGCATCTACATCTGCAATGTACTCTTTGCCCACTGTCTTGTACGGAACCTTTGTGGAGCATAGATGAACAAAGAATGCAAGTGGGTCTTCCGAACGAAAACCATATGGTTTGAGATTAAGCCCTCTAATCACTCTGGTTGATACATCCGAACCTTCATCATATAAAAGTGGGATGCGATTGGCAAATCGGAATAAATTGGTGCCTGCGGGAAGTTCCCCTCCATAAGCGACACCTGCCTCTATTATGAAGGGATGGCCTTCATGTACCGATGGTGCACGTTCGGTTGTGACGAGTAACTCCGGATTCAACCGTTTCATTCCCACATGCATTGCTGTGCTTCCTGCAGGAGATAGTGCATTTGATGTAGGTGCCATGAATCCATTGAATTCAGCGAGGGCGTTCATCATATCTAGCAAGACCTCATCAGAGAGGCTTTTTGGATTCACTTCTGGATCTAATGATGCATACAAAAGAAATCCATCAGCTGTCGAAGGGCCAATCCTCTGAAATGTCTTCATCAAGAATGACTTGATGTTCTTGTATCGCGTAGTTGAAATCATGGACTTGAGAAGTTCGACGTCAATCCCGCTTGGATGTGGCTTGACTTCCTTTGGCGGTTTAGGGAGTACATCAATTACTCTCTCATGTTCCAACAATTCGCCCTCAGGGGTTTGGAACCAAATCGAAGAATATGGTACGATCACGCTTGTTTGATTGAAGTAGTCAAGAATTCGTTTCTTGCTTCTAAGCCAGTCTCCTTGCAAATGAAATGAGATTGTCGTTCCGTGATCTTCTTTTTCTTTCGGAAATCTCTCCTCTTGTATTATCTCTGGTTCGTTCCTATCAATATCAAGTTTCATTTGTATTGAATGAAAGAATTCTTCTCCCTGAATTCCGGTTATGATTTCAATTGGTTTTTGAGTTGTTACTTGACCGTATAATAGGGCTAAGCTACCACCTAAGCCAAATGTGCCTCGACTTTGCCTATGTGTGAATTTTGT